>JAACVA010000083.1 GCA_009992615.1 Rhodobacterales bacterium | reverse complement strand
GTGGCGTCGGGTACGGTGTAGAGGCGGAACAGCGGGCAGTCGCCACTGGGCCGTGCCCCGGCGCGGATCATCAGCGCATCGAGGCGGGCGGCGTCGCGGATCAGGCGCAGGCGGGTGTCGGCGGCCCATGTGGGATCGGTGAGGGCGCGGGTTGCGATTGTCAGGGCGGGGCCAGATACAGGCCAGGGACCGAGGCGGGTGCGCAGATCGTCGATCACCGCCGGATCGCCGATGGCAAAGCCAAGGCGCAGGCCCGCGAGGCCCCAGAATTTACCAAAACTTTTCAAGATGATGCGTCCGGGCCCTGCCGATTTGACCAAGCTGCGGCTGGGGTCGGTGTCGCAGAAGCTTTCGTCGATGATGGCGCGGGGTGTGTCAGGTTTTGCCTCGAATGTGCCGGTGGGGTTGTTGGGGTGCACGATCACGCGGGTGTCGGCCGCGCCGGGGGTCACCTGCCAGTCGGCGGCGGCGAAAGCGGCGGCGTGTTCGTTATAGGTGTCCGGGCGGATTTGCACGATTGGACCGGCGCCGAGCCGGGACAGGGTGTGTGGCAGGGCCGCGATCAGGCACGAGGCGCCGGGTGCGGCAAGGATCGCCGCTGTGTCGGGCACGCGCCAGAAGCTACGCGCGGCTTGCTCAAGCGTCAGCGCGGCACCTTGGTCAGGCAGGGCGCACCAGTCGGCTGGGGGGATGTCGCCGACGGGCCAGGGCACGGGGTTTATGCCGGTAGACAGGTCGATCCAGTCGGCCCGGGCACCGCCCCAGCGCGCCCGGGCGGCATCCAACGCGCCCCCGTGGTCACGCCCGCCGGTCATTCGGCGGCGTCGGGCAGGGGCGGGTGGCGGGTGATGAAATGCCCCTTGACCGCCGCGGGCCACTGGCGGAACGGCACCTGGCCGGTGTCGCTGGCCGCGTGCAGGGCGGCATAATCGGCGATGGCGGCTGCTGCCTCGGGGTCGGGCGCGAAGCGGCCGAGGGTATAGGCCAGCTTGCCCGCCCCCTGGATCGCCACATTGCAGCCATGGGTGCAGCCCATCAGGCAGGACACCCGGCGGGTGCGCACGTCCGGGCGATGTTCCGCCTCGACCAAGGCGGCAAGGACCGCGCCGTCGGTTATGCTGGCACCGCTTTCGGCCCATCCGTCGCGTTTGCAAGTGTCACAGATGGTGATCCATGTGGTCATGCTGCGGTCTCCGGGGCGGGACGTTGAGTTAAATCCGGGCGAAATTCCACAGGATGATACCAGACTGCAAGCGGTTTATTGCCGCATCCGTGGCAAACGTCCGGCAGGCACCCCACCTGCGGTTGCAAAGCAAGACCATGGTATTTTTGTTAATCATTCGTTAAGTTGTTCGTCGCATCCCTTGCCAATTCTTTAACGTGCCAGGGACTGCACAGCGGGGCCTCGATGAAAGTTCTTTTGGTGGAAGATCGATCGGCGTTGGCCGATCTTTGGTCGGCCAGCCTGCGCCGTATGGGGGCCCAGGTGACTGTGGTCGCGTCTCAGGACGCGGCGATAGCCTATTTGCAGCGCGACTTTGCCGAGGTGCTGATCCTCAGCCTTGATCTGGGCGACGGTGCGCCGCTGGCGGTTGCCGATTACGCCAGTTATCGCCACCCGGACACACGGATCATTCCCGTCACGTCGAAAACCTTCTTTTCCGATGGGTCAGTGTTTGCCCATGTGCCCAATACCTGCACAACCCTGGCCACCACGGCGCGGCCCGAAGATATGGCGGCGATTGTCGAGTACTATGGAAACAGCGCCGCTGTCTGACCGGGCCGGCGCGTCGGGCGAACGGCGTTCAAAGCGGGGCAGACAGCAGGATCTGGATGTCGGCCACGTTGGTGCCCGTGGCGCCGGTGATCAACAAGGCGCCGGCCTGTTTCAGCGCCGCGTGGCTGTCGTTGTTGGCAAGCAGGGCAGCGGCCCCGGGGATGCGTCGCCAGGTGCCGGCGTCAACGATGCCGCCCGCCGCATCGGTCGGCCCGTCGCGGCCGTCGGTGCCACCGGACAGGAACAGCCAGCGGCGGCGCAGCGGTGCGTTCTCGGCCAGGGCGGCGACACGCAGGGCCAGTTCCTGATTGCGCCCGCCCCGGCCGGTGCCGGTCAGTTTCACCGTCGTCTCGCCCCCCCAAAGCAGGGCAGTGGGCGGTGCGGCTTCGGGCAGCGCGGACGCTGCGGCATGAATTGCACGGGCTGCGTCTGCGACATCCCCCACCAGGCGGTCACTGACGATGCGGGTGTCAAACCGGGCCTCGGCCGATTTGGCCACCGCGTGCAACGATTGGCTGTTCGAGCCGATCAGGTGATTTTCGGCGGTCAGGCGGGGCAACGCGGGCGTGGGGGCGGACAGATACGCGCGCAACCGATCGCTCAACCCGTCCCACAATCCCGCAGCCTTCAGCGCCGCTGTCGCGGTTTGCCGGGTGCCCAGCGGGGCGGTGGTGGGGCCCGAGGCGATGGCGTTCAGATCGTCGCCGATCACGTCTGACAGGATATAGCCGGTCACCCGGGCGGGTGCGGCCAGGCGCAGCATTCCACCGCCTTTCAGCTGCGAAACCTGCTGGCGGATCATGTTCATCTCCACAATGTCCAGCCCGCTTGCCAGAAGTGCGCGGTTCAGGGTGATCTTGTCATCCAGGCTCAGCCCCGGCGAAGGCGCGGGGACAAGCGCAGAACCGCCGCCGGAAATCAGCGCGATCACATGATCCCCGGAATCTGCGCCGCGCAACAGATCAATCACCGCTGCACCCGCCGCCAGCCCGGCGGCATCGGGCACCGGATGCCCGGACTGCATCAGCGTGGCGCCGGTGCAAGGGGCGGGGTTGCCGTGATGGGTGATGCAAAGGGCGCGATGCGGCCCGGTCACATGGCGCAGGGCGGCGCCCATCATCGCGGGGGCGGCCTTGCCGATGGCGATGAGGATGGTTGTTCCTGCCGGCTGGGGCAGCGGCGATCGCGCCAAAGCAGCGGCAAGCGCCGCCGCCGGATCCGCCTGTGTCACTGCACATTGGAACAGCGCAATCGCGCTGTCGCGCAAATCATCGGGCAGCGGCATCAAACACCTTTGGTTGGTTCGTCGTTCTGCGACCACAGAAGATCGGCAGATGCGGCGTGTCAAGGCGCGGCACGACGCGCAGCAGGGGGATCCGGCATTCCAGGCGTCATCGCACCGCATTCAACCCTGCCATGCCCTTGCCGGGGCGGGATGGCTGGGTTAGCGTCATTGCCATGGTGCAGAAACTTACCCCGCCGATCTCGACAGACGTGAACCGCGCGGGCGCGGGTCATCCTGAGATCGGCCGGTGCAGTGATTGCCCGATCCGTCACAGCGCCGTGTGTTCGCGCTGTGAACCCGACGAATTGCTTCAGCTTGAGGACATCAAGTATTATCGCAGTTTTGCGCCAGGCCAGCCGATTGTCTGGCGCGGCGACCGGATGGAGCATGTCGCCTCGGTGGTTAGCGGTGTCGCCTCGATCAGCCAGTCGATGGAGGATGGCCGCACCCAGATGGTGGGCCTGTTGATGGGCAGTGATTTCATTGGTCGGCCGGGGCGCGAATTCGCCCCCTATGACGTGACGGCGATCAGCGCGGTGACGCTGTGCTGTTTTCGGCGCCGCCCGTTTGAACATCTGATTGCAACGACACCCAATGTCGCGCAGCGGCTTCTGGAAATGGCGCTGGACGAATTGGACGCGGCGCGCGAATGGATGCTGCTGTTGGGGCGCAAGACGGCCCGCGAAAAGATCGCCAGCCTGCTGGCCTTGATGGCACGCCGCGCGCATTTGCCCGGCATGTCGCGGGCGACATCGTTCGAATTGCTCCTGACGCGCGAGATGATGGGCAATTATCTGGGCGTGACTCTGGAAACCGTCAGCCGACAGATTTCGGCGCTGAAGGCGGATGGAATCATCGTGCTGGATGGCAACCGCGCCATCGCAGTGCCCGACATGGCCCGACTGCACCGGGAGGCGGGCGAAGATGACCCGCGCCCCGAACCAGCCCGTGACAATGCGCGGCGGCTTTTCTAGGTATTGCGGCGGCAAGGTATTGACGCCGCAAACAGCGTGCCGAGTCTTTCTGCAACCGGATCGTTCAGTTATCGCGACGGGCCTGCCGTGCGTTACAGCCTGTTTCGCAAGCGCTTTCGTTATCCGCAGGGCAAACGGATGACGCCGACCGAGCGTAACACGTTCCAGATCGCGCCGCTTCGAAAAACAGGCATGGCGGTTTTGCCTGAGCCTGCATTCGGGCGCAGCGAAAGACAGCGCAGATCCGGTTCGACGTTTTCCAGAACCGCTTTGGCGTATCAGCGGCAGGAAAATCAAGGCCGGGGGGGTAATCCCGGCCTGTTCTGGCTTGTCGCGCCTCGGGTCAGTGGGCCATGAACAGCGGGACGTGGCTGTTTTCCAGCATACGCCGCGTGGTGCCACCCAGGATGTACTGCCGGGTGCGGGAATGGCCATAGCCCCCCATGACAATCATGTCCGCCTGCTGGGCCTTGGCCTCGGTCAGGATCACATCCGAGATCCGTTCGCCCACCGAGGGCAGGACCGAGATGCGCACTTTTGCCCCATGCCGGTTCAGGAACATCGCCAGCGAACCGCCGGGATCCGAGCGTTCGGGGCCATAGCTGGACGGGTCGATGACACAGATCACCACTTCTTCGGCCTGCGCCAGGAACGGGATCGCGGCACGGGCGGCGGCCAGCGCCGGCGCGCCTTCGTCCCATGGCAGCAGAACCCGTTTGGGCGGTGCTACGCTGTCCATATCGGGCGGCAGTATCAGCACGGGCGCGGCACTGTCCAACAGCGCCGCCTCGGCAACCGCGACGTCGATCAGGCTGCGACCGGTGCCATAGGGGCGCGGCAGGACTGTCAGATCGCTGTAGCGCGACCGTTCGACAAGCGCCTGTCCGATGCCTGCGGTCGAGGCGACCACGCTGGCGTCGTCCCAGGGAATGTCCTCGGCTGCCATCCGTTTGGCAAGGGCGGTCGAAAGGTTGCGCGTCGCCTCATCTGCATCGTTGAGCGCCGAAGAGATCATCGCGGTGTTTATACCACCATAATACAGCCCTGGGTCAACGGTGTTGACCCCCGCCAGAACAACGGTGAGGTGGGCGCCGAGGCGGCGCGTCAAATCAATCGCGGCGTCCAGCGTCGCGGTATCCTGTGCTTCGCTGTGCAGCAAGGTGGTGAGGGTGCGATAGGCCATGTTCGATTTTCCCTGTGTTGCCGTGTCCGAAACAGACTGCCGCAGAGTGCGGCGTCATGCCATGATCCTTGTCACTGATCTTGTGGTAATCAGTTGATCCAGATCAAGGTTGCGCCGTAGGCTATGCCGCATCAGAACTCTGTGGACAGGACCGGGCATCGACGAATCACGCCCAGTGTAAAAGATAACGAGGAACAGCGCATGTTCAACACTTTCAAACTCATATTATTGGGCCTTATTGCGCTTTTGGCGGCAATTGCCGCCAATTACGGGCGCGACCTGGCCTATCAGGTTCATGCCATCATCATCATGCTGGTGGCCTCTGGCACGTTCATCTATGTGCTGCGCGGCTTCGACGACCGCCCGCAGGTCGATCACAGCGGCTATATGGACGGGGTGATCCGGTATGGCGCGATCGCAACCGGCTTCTGGGGCGTTGTCGGGTTTCTGGTGGGCACCTATATCGCGTTCCAGCTGGCCTTTCCGGTCCTGAACCTGGAGTTCGCCCAGCCGTTCACCAACTTCGGCCGGCTTCGACCGCTGCACACCAGTTCGGTGATTTTCGCCTTTGGTGGAAACGCCCTTATCATGTCGTCGTTCTATATCGTGCAACGCACATGTGGATCGCGGCTGTGGGGCGGCAACCTGGCGTGGTTCGTGTTCTGGGGGTATAACCTGTTCATCGTGCTGGCTGCGACGGGCTATGTTTTGGGCAGCACGCAATCCAAGGAATATGCCGAGCCTGAATGGTACGTCGACATCTGGCTGACCGTGGTCTGGGTGGCGTTCCTGCTGGTCTTCGTGGGTACGCTGTTCACCCGCAAGGAAAAACACATCTATGTCGCCAACTGGTTCCTTCTGAGCTTCATCGTCACCGTGGCGATGCTGCACATCGTCAACAACCTGTCGATCCCGGTGTCGATCTTCGGGTCGAAATCGGTGCAGGTGTTTTCCGGGGTGCAGGACGCCATGGTGCAGTGGTGGTATGGTCACAACGCCGTCGGGTTCTTCCTGACCGCCGGGTTCCTGGGGATGATGTATTATTTCGTGCCGAAACAGGCCGGTCGGCCTGTGTACAGCTACAAGCTGTCGATCATCCACTTCTGGGCGCTGATCTTTCTGTATATCTGGGCCGGGCCGCACCATTTGCATTACACCGCCTTGCCCGATTGGGCGACGACCTTGGGCATGGTGTTTTCGATCATCCTTTGGATGCCCAGCTGGGGGGGCATGATCAATGGTCTGATGACCCTGCAAGGGGCCTGGGACAAGCTGCGCACCGATCCGATCATCCGCATGATGGTGGCATCACTGGCGTTCTATGGCATGTCCACCTTTGAAGGGCCGATGATGTCGATCCGCGCGGTGAACAGCCTGTCGCACTATACCGACTGGACCATCGGTCACGTCCATTCCGGTGCTTTGGGCTGGAACGGCATGATCACCTTTGCCGCACTGTATTTCCTGACGCCGCGGCTTTGGGGGCGTGAACGGATGTATTCGGTGGCGGCGATCAATTGGCACTTCTGGTTGGCGACCATCGGCATCGTTCTCTATGCCTCGTCGATGTGGGTCAGCGGCATCATGGAAGGCCTGATGTGGCGCGAAGTTGACGCCCAGGGGTTCCTGGTCAACAGCTTTGCCGACACGGTGGCGGCGAAACACCCGATGTATGTGGTCCGGGCTCTGGGCGGGGTCATGTACCTGTCGGGCGGTCTGATCATGGTCTGGAACATGTGGATGACGATCCGCGGCGGCGTGCGTGTCACGGCCCCCGTGGGCGTTCCCGCCGAGTAAGGAGGCCGCAATCATGGCCAAATCAAAATCCGAAAGCTTTCTGTCCAAGCACCAGATCCTGGAGCGGTCGCCCACTTTGCTGTTGGTGGCGTCGCTGCTGGTGGTGACGGTGGGGGGCACTGTCGAGATCGTGCCGCTGTTCTACCTTGAGAATACCATCGAAAAGGTTGAGGGAATGCGCCCCTATTCCCCGCTTGAACTGACCGGGCGCGACATCTATGTGCGCGAAGGCTGCTATGTCTGCCACAGTCAGATGGTGCGCCCGATGCGTGACGAGGTAGAGCGGTACGGGCATTATTCGCTGGCTGCGGAATCGATGTACGACCATCCGTTCCAATGGGGCAGCAAACGCACCGGGCCCGATCTGGCGCGGGTCGGCGGGCGTTATTCCGATGCCTGGCATGTGGACCATCTGAGCAATCCGCAATCGGTGGTGCCTGAATCGATCATGCCGAAATATGCCTTTCTCAAGGAAACGGTGATTGATGGCAAATACGTCACCGATCTGTTGGCCACAAACCGCTTTGTCGGCGTGCCCTATACCGACGAGATGATCGAGGTGGCGCGTGCCGATTTCGCGGTGCAGGCCGATCCCGAGGGCGATTATGACGGTCTGCTGGAACGTTATCCCGGTGCCGTGGTCAGCAATTTCGACGGCCAGCCACAGCTGACCGAAATGGATGCGCTGATCGCCTATTTGCAGATGTTGGGAACGCTGGTCGATTTTTCGACCTTCACGCCCGACGCCAGCCGCTGAGGAGCACGCAATGGAACTTTACACTTTCCTGCGCCACCTCGCCGACAGCTGGGTTTTACTGGCCATGACATTGTTTTTTCTGGGCGTGATCGCTTGGGTGTTCCGCCCGGGCAGCCGCAAGATCCACGACGAGATTTCACAGATCCCCCTGCGCAAAGATCTTGAGACCCTGACGAAAGGGGATGCAAAATGAGTGACGAGAACCTTGACAAGGTCACCGGCGTCAATACGACCGGTCACGATTGGGACGGCATCAAAGAGTTGAACAACCCTCTGCCGCGCTGGTGGCTGTGGACGTTGTACGCCTGCATTGTATGGGCCATCGGCTATAGCATCGCCTATCCCGCCTGGCCGATGATCAGCGGCGCCACAACCGGGTTGTTGGGCTATTCCACCCGGGGTGAGGTGGCCAAAAACATCGCAGCGGTCGAAGCCGCCAATGCCGATCTGACAAACCGTCTGGCCGAGGTAGAACTGGCCAGCCTGGCCGACGACCCCGAGCTGAACCGGTTTGCGATTCAGGCTGGGGCGTCGGTGTTTCGCACCAACTGTTCGCAATGTCACGGGTCGGGTGCGGCAGGCGCGGTAGGCTATCCCAACCTGCTGGACGACGATTGGCTGTGGGGGGGCGACATCGAAGCCATCTCGCTGACCGTCCGCCATGGCATCCGAAATGAGATAGATCCCGATGCACGCTGGTCGCAGATGCCGGCCTTTGACGAAGTGCTGGTCGATGACGAAATCGCCAGCCTGGTGGCCCATGTGCAGAATATCTCGGGGCAGGATCACGACGCCGCTCTGGCGGCTGCGGGGGCCGAGCTGTTTCTCGAGAACTGTTCGGCCTGCCATGGCGAGGAAGGTATGGGCAACAAGGACTTGGGCGCGCCCAACCTGACGGATGCAATCTGGCTCTACGGCGGCAGCGCGGACACCCTGGAATACACCATCCGCAACGCCCGGTTCGGTATCATGCCGCCCTGGACCCCGCGGCTGAGCGATGCCCAGATCAACGCTGTCGCGGCTTACGTCCACCAGTTGGGCGGCGGCGAATAAATCAGGATAACCGGGGGCAAAGCGCGATGGCAGATTGCGCTGTCATCCGCCCCCGGTTGGTGTCCTGGTCCACCCTTGCTGTTTGCACATCGGGGTGGGCGGGGTGTCGTATCTTCAGGTGGTCGCACGAATTCGAAGGCCGCTGCGCAGGAAGGCCGCGACGAAAAACACGCTGAGGATCAAGATCACTGTTGGCGCTGGGGCGCTGTCGATGAAGAAACTGACATAGACGCCCAGAAATCCGGACAGCAAGGTGACGGCCACCGCGATGGTCAACATGCGCGAAAATTGTCTGGTCAGCAAAAATGCAATTGCCCCCGGCGCGATCAACAGCCCGATCGACAGGATGATCCCCACCGCCGACAGCGTGGCGACGATTGTAAGCGAAATCAGCGCCAGCAGCCCATAATGCAACCAACCCGTGCGCAGCCCCACCGCCCGCGCCTGGATCGGATCAAACGCATGCAGCAGAAAATCCTGTCGCTTGGCCACGATCACCGCCCCTACAAAGGCGGCAATCAGGCCCGCCGTCCACAGATCGCCCGCCCCGACGCCCAGCATGTTGCCGAACAGAATGTGGTCTAGATGTACATCGGTGGTGATTTTCGTATACAGCACAAGGCCGAACCCGAACATACCGGAAAACACGATGCCCATTACAGTGTCCTGTTTCACCCGACTGTTGTTCGACAGGAAACCGGTCAACAAGGCACATGTCATGCCCGCCGCGAAGGCCCCGATGATCAGCGGGATATTCATAAGATAGGCCAGAACCACCCCCGGCAGCACCGCGTGTGAAATCGCATCGCCCATCAGCGACCAGCCCTTGAGCACCAGAAAACACGACAAAAGCGCGGTTGGCACCGCCAGCATCGCCATGATGAGAAACGCCTTGTTCATGAAGGCGAACTGAAATGGCAAAAGCAGGGTGTCGATCATGGTGCAACCAATGCGGCGGCGGCCCGGCGGCGCGCCGCGAGATAGCCGTGTTTCGGGGCGAAAAAGAATGCGACGCCGAAAATCAGGGTTTGCAGGCAGACGATGATGCCCCCCGTCGCCCCGTCGAGGAAAAAGCTCAGATAGGCCCCGGTGAAACTGGTGCCGGCGCCGATGGCCACGCTGGTGACCAGCAGCCGGGGAAACCGGTCGGTCAGAAGATAGGCCGTGGCGCCCGGTGTCACCACCATGGCAATGACCAGAAAGGCACCCACGGTTTGCAGCGCAGCAACACAGGAGGCCGCCAGTAGGGTGAAGAACACCACCTTGAGCAGATCTGGCCGCAGCCCGATGGCACGGGCATGGTTTTCATCGAAAAACGTCACCATCAGGTCTTTCCACTTGGCCAGCAGGATCGCCAGTGTGACAAAACCGATGATCGCCAGTTGCAGGGTATCGCCCGGCGTGATCGCCAGAATATTGCCCATGGTGATCGTCTGGATGCTGACCGACGTGGGCGACAGCGACACCATGAACAGGCCAAGGCCGAAGAATGAGGTGAAGATCAGCCCGATGATCGCATCTTCTTTCAATCCCGAGCGTTGGTTCAGGAACAGCATCGCCCCCGCCGCCAACCCCCCTGCGATGAATGCCCCCAACGCAAAGGGCAGACCCAGCATATAGGCCCCCGCCACCCCCGGCACGATGGAATGGCTCAGCGCGTCGCCGATCAGCGACCAGCCTTTCAGCATCAGATAAGCCGACAAAAACGCACAGATTGCACCAACCAGGGCGCTGACCCACATGGCGTTGAACATATAGCCATAGCCGAAAGGTTGCAGCAGGGTGTCGATCATGGGGCATCCTTGCGCGCAATTTCATCGCCGTAGACGACAAAGGGGCGTTCGTCGTCAGTGATCACGCGCACCCGGCGGCTGTCGTCGTCGTCGTGCAGGTCGGATCCGCCCAGTACGAAATGCCGCAGCACCCCGCCAAAAGCGATTTCCAGGTTTTCATGGGTAAAGGTTTCGGCGGTGGGGCCATAGGCCAGAACCGTCTGGTTGACCAGAACGGTGCGGTCGCAAAACTCGGTCACCGAGCCCAGGTTGTGAGTGCTGACCAGCATCACCCGCCCATCATCGCGCAGATCGCGCAGCAGGGCGATGATTGCTTCTTCGGTCTGCACGTCAACGCCGGTGAACGGTTCGTCCAGCAGGATCACCCGGCCGTCCTGTGCCAGCGCGCGGGCGAGGAACACGCGCTTGCGCTGGCCGCCCGACAATTCGCCAATCTGGCGGTGGCGGAATTCGGCCATGTTGACCCGGTTCAGCGCATCGGTCACCGCGGCATGGTCGGCCGGGCGTGGGCGGCGGAAAAACCCCATGTGGCCATAGCGGCCCATCATCACGACATCTTCCACCAGCACCGGAAACGTCCAGTCCACCTCTTCGGCTTGGGGCACATAGGCAATGATGTTCTTGCGCAGCGCCTCTTTCACCGGCATGTCCAGCACGGTGATTTTACCCTGACTTGCGGGAACAAAGCCCATGATCGCCTTGAACAGGGTCGATTTGCCCGCACCGTTCACCCCCACAAGGGCAGTGATCGTGCCGGTCGGAATCTCGAACGTCGCATCGCGCAGGGCAGTGTGGCCGTTGCGATAGGTCACGGTCACATGCCGGGCTGAAATGCCGCTTGTCATTGCGTCAGGCCCGCCACGATTGTTTCGGCGGTCACGCGCAGCAGGTCCAGATAGCTGGGCACCGGGCCGTCCGTCTCGGTCAGGCTGTCAACGTACAGCATCCCGCCATAGCGCGCGCCGGTTTCTCGGGCGACCTGTTGCGCCGGGGCCTGGGATACGGTGCTTTCGCAGAATACGGCGGAAATGTCGTTGGCGCGCACTGTGTCAATCACCCGGCGCACCTGTTGCGGTGTGCCGCGTTGGTCGGCGTTGATCGGCCAGAGGTACAGTTCCTGCATCCCGAAATCGCGGATCAGATAGCTGAACGCGCCCTCGCAGGTGACCAGCCACCGCTGCGATTCGGGCACCGCCAGAACCGCGTCGCGCAAGGGGGCGATGGCATCGGTGATCTGCTGTTTGTACGCCTCGGCGTTGGCGCGATAGGTGTCGGCATTTTCAGGATCGTGGGTGACGAACGCATCGCGGATGTTGTCAACATATACCCGCGCGTTTTCCAGCCCCATCCAGGCGTGGGGATTCGGCCTGCCGCTGTAGTCGCCCGATGCGATGCCGATGGGGTCTATCCCATCCGACAGCGTGGCGCTGGGAACATCCGACAGGTTGGACAGGAACTGTTCGAACCACAATTCCAGATTCAGCCCGTTCCACAGGATCAGATCGGCATCCTGGGCGCGGATGATGTCGCGCGGGGTGGGTTGATAGCCGTGAATCTCGGCCCCCGGGCGGGTGATGCTTTCCACCACTGCTGCATCGCCGGCAACATTGCGCGCCATGTCGGCGATGACGGTAAAGGTTGTCACGGCCTTGAACCGGTCGGCTGCCAGGGCCGGCCCGGTGGACAGCGCCCCCGTGAGCACGCCAAGAAACAGGGATCGCAGAACCATATCATCACCAAAGTTCAGGAGACTATCAGGTTATAACGCTTATGCGACTTATTCGCGTTTGTAAAGGAGATTGATAATCATTCGCAAAAATGCTAGATAGCGATTTAAAAAGGAGCGTGAAATGACTCTGGCCCAAGACATGACCGCGCAGATGACTGCCGCCCTGCGCAAGGCGGGGGTGCGGGTGACACGACAGCGGATCGCCCTTCTGGCGGTGCTGGTTGGGGCCGACGATCACCCCGACGCCGAGGAACTATACAAGCGTACCAAGCGTGTCGAACCGGCGGTTTCGCTGGCCACCGTGTATCGCACCCTGTCGGTGCTTGAGGCCGAAGGGGTGGTCCAGCGGCACAGTTTTGAAGGTGGCGGCGCCCGGTTCGAGGCGACAGGCCCGGCGCATCACGACCACATCGTCGATCTGGACAGCGGCGAAGTGTTTGAATTCAACTCGGACAAGATCGAGCGATTGCAAGAGCAGATCGCCGCCGAACTGGGCTATGATCTGGTACATCACCGCATGGAACTGTATTGTCGCAGACGCAAGCCGTAACTCCGCGCCCGCGAAACCCTGGCGTGCCGCCGCATGTCGGCGCTGCGGCGATCCATGACCAAAAGGCCCGTTTCCTTGATTTCAAAGATTCTTCCAGTTATTTTTGCTATCGCCATTGCTGTGTTTGCAGTGCCGCAAATTCAGGCCCAAACCCTGATCCCCGGATCAAGCGATGCCGAAACCGCCCCCTCCGGCGCCAGTCAGACCCTGATCGACATTCTTGAAGATGACGCCGCGCGCGCCGAATTGATCGCGCGGCTTCAGGCAGCCGTGCCTGCGGTGCCAGACGTCACCGACCCTGTCGATCTCACTGTGGCGCAACAGATCGTCGCCGAGGTCACCGGGGCGATTGCGTCGGTTTCCCAAGTGGCACAGCGCACGGTGACAGAGATCGGTCGCGCCCTGCGCCTGCTGCAAACCGTGCCGGTGACCGGGTTCACAATGTCGCCCGAACTTGTCACGCTGTTGATGCTGATTGGCGTGGTGGCGGGGGCCGGCCTGATCGGCAAACTGGCGCTCGACCGGGTAATCGCGCGCAACAAGGTGACGGCGCTGACCCCGATTCGACGGCGGATCGGGCTGATCGTGCTTTATGCGCTGCTGCGCGTGCTGATTTTGACGGCGGTCTGGGCGTCGGGCTATGGTATGGCCGTCTGGCGCCAGACCACGGGCAGCGGCCCCGCCCCGACCGAGGCGATTTTTCTGACCACGGTTCTGGTGTTCGGGCTGTTGCGCATCGCGCTGCGCCTGATCGTCACCCCGGACGCCGAGCGTGAACCGACATTATCGCACCTGCACCCCCGCGCCCAGGAAGCGATCTATCGCAGCTTGCGGAGCTTCATCGGCGCCCTGACCTTCAGCTTCATGTTCGTGTTGCCGCTGGTTCAGGAATGGATCGGCTTTGTTACCGTGCGCCCTGTGCGGACGCTGTTGGCGACGATCCTTCTGGTGATGGCGTTTGTCACACTGAAACGCATCGTTGCAGTGCTGGACATTTCGCGCGCCACGCCCGGACCGGATGAGGCGGGCGCCGGCGTGATGTTGTCACGCGGGGTGCAAAACGCCTGGCATTCGGTCTGGCCGCCGCTGGCTGGGGTCTATGTCCTCTATTGCTGGCTGGTCGCGATCACCCGGCCGCGCGAACTGGGCGACATCGTGCTGGGCGGCACGATCTGGTCGGTCATGGCGGTGACGGTCGCGCTGTTTGGTCTGTGGATGTTGCGCCTTTCCACGACGTTGAATATGCCGATGCCCAAGGCGATCGACCGGGCGATGCCGGACCTGGCCCACCGTATCAGCCACGTCTCACGCGGCCTGGCGGGGCTGGTGTCGATGACACTGATCGTGACGGCGGCCATCATGGCGCTTGCCGCCTGGGGGCTGGTCGATGGCGACGGCTGGCTGTCGGATGCAGACACGCAGATGGTGTTCTGGCGGATCGTGTCGGCGGTTTTGCTGGCCGCTGTTCTGTCGGTGCTGTGGGCTGTCATCGCGTCCTTCGTCGATCAACGGCTGCGCGGTGCCGCGCTTCTCGACAATAGTCGCGCCCGCACCTTGCTGGGGCTGTTCCGCAATGCGTTCACCATTTTCGTGGCGATCCTCGGCACCATGGTTGTCTTGTCGCAACTGGGCATCGACATCGCGCCGCTGCTGGCCGGGGCCGGGGTGATTGGCCTGGCCATCGGTTTCGGGGCGCAAAAGCTGGTGCAGGACATCATCACCGGGGTGTTCATCCAGCTTGAAAACGCAATCAACGAAGGCGATGTTGTGGGCGTTGCGGGCATCACCGGGGCGGTCGAAAAACTGTCAATCCGCTCGGTCCGGCTGCGCACCCTGGACGGGGCGCAGCACATCGTGCCGTTCTCGTCGGTGGATACGGTCACCAACCTGACCCGCGACTACAGCTATCATCTGGCCGAGATCGGTGTGGCCTACAAGGAAAAGGTGCCAGACGTCATCGCCGCCATGCAGGCCGCCTTCGACACCCTGCGCGAAGGGCCGTTCGGGGCCGACATCACCGACGAATTCGACATGCACGGGGTTATCGCTTTGGGCGACAGCAGCGTCGTGGTGCGCGCCCGGATCAAGACCAGACCGGGCAAACAATGGGGCCTTGGCCGCGAATACACCGCCCTCGTGAAGGCCGAATTCGACAGCCGCGGAATCGAGATCCCGTTCCCGCACCGTCAGTTGGTCTTGCCGCAGGAATTTCTCGATGCCTTGGCCAAACGTCCGGGCGATGACGCCAAGGTGATCGAGGGCTAGTCCGCCTCTGCAAGCGCCGGATCAGCCCAGCCCGCCGCAACTGGGCAGAATATCGCCCGGCGCCGGTGTTGCCGCGAAAACTCCCCGCGCCAGCGCCCGCGCCACGCAATGGGCCGCCGCCGCGCCGATGGTCAGCAGATCTGCCTCATCCACGCGCCGCGCCCCGGTGCTCAGCGCGAAAACGATGTCGCCGTCATGCGGGGTGTGGGCGGGCACCACGGCGCGGGCAATGCCGTCATGGGCCGCCACCGCCAGGCGGTGGCACTGCGCCTTGCTCAGCGCCGCATCGGTGGCGACAATGCAAGGCGTGGTGTTGGCCCCAGTGCCCACTCCGGCCATCATCGCCTGCGCCTTCAGGCTGAACGGCGGGTAACACAGGCCCGAGCACGGGTCCGGCCCCCGGCCGCCAAACTCGCCCATCATCTCGAAAGGCGCGGCCCAGAAATGCCCATCGGGTGTCGTCACGCTGCCCACCGGGTTGGCCACGACCAAAGCCGCCACCGTCACCCCGGATGCCAAAACGAACGAGGCACTGCCCAGCCCGCCCTTTTGCATCGCACACAGCGCCCCGGTGCCCGCGCCGACGCTGCCGATCGCAAAGTCCGCCGCCGCCTGGTCGAACGCGGCCCGTCCCAGTGCGCGATAGGGTGGCACGCCCCAAGCTTTGTCGCCGCCGTTCAGCAGATCGAACAGGATCGCGCCGGGTACGATGGGCACCCGTGCCGTCCCCACGGCAAAACCGCGCCCGGCTGCCGCCAACCCGTCCATCACCCCAGAACAGGCCTCCAGACCAAAGGCCGAGCCACCGGAAATCACCAGCGCATCCACCGCCTGCACCGTCTTGTCCGGGGCCAGCAGATCGGTCTCGCGCGTGCCGGGCGCGCCGCCCATCACATGACAGGAGGCGACAAACGGCGCATCGCCCACCACCACGGTGCAACCCGATTTCAACCCGTCGTCCTGGGCATGGCCCACCGCCAGCCCGGCCACATCGGTCAGGGTATTGCGTTCACCGACCCGCATCGTAATTCCTCTTTCTTGCCTGAAATACCTCACGGGGGGTCCGGGGGGTGTGAAACCCCCCGGTTGCGCCCTCACACACAGCGTCCGCCGTCCACTTCCATGGCGACGCCGGTGATCATCGACGCCTCGTCGCTGCACAGGAAACAGGCGGCGTTGCCCATGTCCTCGGGCGTTGAAAACCGCCCGAGGGGGATTGTCGCCAGAAACTTTGCGCGGATCTCGGGCGTATCTTCGCCCATGAAGGATTTCAGCAGCGGCGTTTCCCCCGCCACCGGGTTCAGCGCATTTACCCGAATGCCGAAGGGGGCCAGTTCTACCGCCATTGCCTTGGTCGCGGTGATCATCCAGCCTTTCGAGGCATTGTACCAGTTCAGTCGCGGGCGCGGCGAAACCCCGGCGGTTGAGGCAATGTTCAAAATCGCCCCCGCGCCCCGTGTCTTCATTCCGGGCACAAGGGCGCGGGCGGTCAGATAGACCGATTTGGCATTCACCCGCAGCACGCGGTCGAAATCCTCTTCCGTGATATCTTCCATGAAGCCGGGCAAATGGGTGATCCCGGCGTTGTTCACCAGAATGTCCACTCCGTCGAAGGCGTCATATGCGGCCTTGGCCATGGCATTCACGCTGTCGCCGTCACCGACATCGACGGTGCAGGCGATGCCGTCGATTTCGCTGGCCACGGCGCGGGCGGCGTCGGCGTTGATGTCGGCGCACATTACATGGGCCCCCTCAGCGGCGAATTTGCGTGCAATTCCGGCACCAAAGCCTGAACCGGCCCCGGTGACGATGGCGCTTTTTCCTGACAATCTCATGCAGTTTCCTCCTGATGCAAAGCGGGCAGAACGGGCGCAGCGGCGATCAGCGCCCGGGTGTAGGGGTGTTGCGGGTTGGAAAAAACCGCCCGGGTTTCTCCCTGTTCGACGATCTTGCCCGATTTCATCACCAGCACGCGGTCCGTCACCGAGCGCACCACCGAAAGGTCGTGACTGATGAACAGATAGGCCAGGCCATGGGATGCGCTGATCCGGGCCAGCAGGTCCAGCACCTGGGCGCGCACGGATACGTCCAGCGCCGACACCGCCTCGTCGAACACGATCAGATCGGGCCGCAGGATCAGGGCGCGGGCAATGGCGATGCGCTGGCGCTGCCCGCCGGAAAATTCGTGAATGTACTTGTCGGCGTCCCCGGGCGTCAGGCCCACTTCGGTCAGGGCCTGCGCGATATCGGCCTCGCGGCGGGCGCTGTCGGGGGGGCGGGGCAGCAGGTGATAGGGTTCGGCGATCAGGCGGGCAACCTTGTGGCGGGGATTGAAGCTGCCATAGGGGTCCTGGAACACCACCTGCAAACCGCTGCGCAGGGCGGGGGGCAGGTTGGCGATGTCGTGGCCAAAGGCGGTGATCGTGCCGCCCTGCAACGGTTCCAGCCCCAGGATCGCCCGGGTCAATGTGGATTTGCCACAGCCCGATTCGCCCACCAGCCCCACCCGTTCGCGGTTGTGGATCGTCAGGCTGACGCCATCAACGGCGCGCCGCACGGTGCGCGGGCCGAACAGGGTTTTGCGCGGCTCCGCATAGCTGCGCACCGCGTCCGTCACCGTCAGGATCGGATCGTCCTTGGTGATGCGGGGCGAGAGTTTCGGCCGGTGAGTCGAGGCCGCCAGCAGCGCGCGTGTGTAGGGGTGGCGCATGTGGTGCAGGATTTGCCGGGTCTCGCCCTGTTCCACCACCGCGCCGTCTTTCATCACCACGATCCGGTCGGCCATCTTTGCCACCACCGCCAGATCATGGGTGATCATCATCAGCCCCATGCCGAAATCCGCCACAAGCCCGCGCAACAGATCCAGGATTTGTGCCTGTGTGGTCACATCCAGCGCGGTTGTGGGTTCATCGGCGATCAGCAGGCGGGGCCGCCGGGCGATGGCCATGGCGATGACCACGCGCTGGCGCTGTCCGCCCGACAATTCGTGTGGGAAACGCGACAGGGGAAACCTGTCGTCGGGCAATCCGACCCGTGCCAGCATGTCGCGGGCGATGCGGCGCGCCTCGGCGCGGCTGTCGGTGCCGTGGATGCGCAGGGTCTCGGCCACCTGATCGCCGATGCTGTGCACCGGGTTCAGGGCGGTCATCGGCTCTTGAAACACCATCCCCATGGCATTGCCGCGCAGGGCGCACAGGGCGGTTTCGGGCGTCGTCAGGATATCGCGCCCTTCCAGCAACAACTTGCCCGCCGCCACCGCCCCCTTGGGCAGCAGCCCCATGGTGGCCAGCGCCGTCATCGATTTGCCCGAGCCGGATTCGCCGGTCAGTGCCACGATCTGCCCCGGCGCGATGTCGAACGACACGCCGCGCAGGATCGGCGCGCCGTTGATCGCCACGTCCAGCCCCTGCACCGACAGCAACGTCATGCCCGCACCACCCGCAACCGCGGGTCCAGCCAATCGCGCAGCCCGTCGCCCATCAGGTTCAGCCCCAGCACCGTAAGGACGATCGCCATGCCTGGAAACAGCGCCAGATGCGGCGCGATGCTGACCAGTGTCTGCGCGTCGGCCAGCATCCGACCCCAGCTGGGTGTCGGCGGCTGCGCGCCAAGGCCGACATAGGACAGCCCCGCCTCGGCCAGAATGCCCAGGGAAAACTGAATGGTGCCCTGCACGATCATCAGGTTGGCGATGTTGGGCAGGATATGTTCAACGCTGATGCGCGCCGACGATTTTCCCACCACACGGGCCGCCAGGATGAAATCGCGCCCCCACAGGCCCAGGGCGGCGCCCCGGGTCAGGCGGGCGAACACCGGCACGTTGAAAATGCCGATGGCGATGATCGCATTCACCGCCCCCGCACCGAAGGTGGCGGTGATCAGAATGGCGATGACAAGGCTGGGAAACGCAAAAATCAGATCGTTGCCCCGCATGATGAATTCGTCCAGCGCCCGACCGTGCCGCGCCGCCGCCGCCAGGCCCAGCGGAATGCCCAGCCCCATGCCGATGCCCACGGCCAGCAGCGCCACAGCGATGGAGGTGCGCGCACCCAGCATGATCATGCTCAGGATGTCGCGCCCGAAATGATCGGTGCCGAACCAGTGGGCGCCATTCGGCGGTTGCAACTTGTTTGGAATGTCCAGCGCTTCGATGTCGTAGGGCGTGAATACGAACGATACCAACGCCGCCAGAACGAACGTCCCGGTGAGGACGGCCCCGAGGATCAGGTTGCGCCTCATGTCCGGGCCCTGAGGCGCGGATCGACAACGGCATAGGCCAGATCGACGGCAAAGTTCACCACGATCACCGAAAAGACCAACAGCATGACGACAGATTCCACGACGATCAGGTCACGCGCACTGATGCTTTGGAAGACCAGCCGCCCGAGGCCGGGCAGAAAGAACACCTGTTCGATGATGATCGCCCCGGCCAGAAGGAAGGAAAATTGCAGCCCGATGATCGTCAGCACCGGGATCATCGCGTTGCGCAGAGCGTGGCGCCACAGCGTTTGCCGGCGGCTCAGACCCTTGGCGCGGGCGGTGCGGATGAAATCCTCGCCCAGCATGTCGAGAAGAGATGACCGCATGACCCGCGCCAAAATGGCCCCCTGGGGCAGCGCCAGGGCGATGGCGGGCAGGGTCAGCGCCTTGACCCCGCCCCAGAACCCCTTTTCCCAGCCGGGAAAGCCGCCGGCCGAAAACCAGCGCAGGTTGATCGCAAAGATCAGCACGCAGATCATCGCAAACCAGAAATTCGGCACCGCCACGCCCAGCTGTGTGGCGCCCATCACCACCGTATCGCCCAACGTGCCGCGCCGCGACGCGGCATAGATCCCGGCGGGAAAGGCGATGGCGGTGGACAGTCCAAGGGCATACAGCGCCAGTGGCAGCGAAACCCACATCCGCTCGGCAATCATCTGCGCCACCGGGCTGCGATAGGCGTAGGAAATGCCGAAATCGCCCTGTACCATACCGCCGACCCAGAGGAAATATCTCTGCAACCGGGGCACATCCAGCCCAAGTTCGGCGCGCAAGGCGGCCAGGGTATCAGGCTGTGCATTCAGGCCCAGCATGAATGACGCCGGATCGCCCGGCGCCACCTCGACCACCAGAAAGATCACGGCGCTGGCCACGATCAGCGAGATCACCAGAGACAGGGCGCGTTTCAGGGCATATCGAACCATGGGCCGACGTTAGGGGTGGATCGCGGGGCGGTCCAGCGGCATATTGGGTTGATCCATGTCAAGGCGCGCGCCACCGTGCCAGTGCAGGTTGCAACAGCTTAATCAAGGAGTTTTCTGTGTCTCACACCCCTCACGAACTGACCGAAGAGTTTCCAGACAAATTGGAAAAAATGCAGACCCTGAAGGAAACCGACGCGCATTTTCGCAAGCTTGTGGAAGAATATCACGATGTGAACCGCAAGATCCACGCAGCCGAATCAAACGTCACGCCGATGGATCAGTTCGCCGAGGAAGAGATGCGCAAACAGCGGATGCACCTGAAAGACGAGATTGCCCGGCTTCTGGCCTGAGCGTCTGTTTTCGCAAAAAGATTGGTTCCGCGTGCTGATGCGGGGCCAACCGGCGGCGCGCCATCACCGGCTGGGGTTATTGCCACCACGATCGCCCCATGTGGCGGCGCAGCCAGCCCCCCAGCGAGAAATGATCGCGGGGAATCAACAGGATCAGCGCAATGAAGGCGGCCATTACGGCCAGGTCGATCACCTGATTGCGGTTGATCGGAAAACCGTTGTCGTTCAGCGCGAAAGGGTCAAAGAACCCCTCCCAACGGCGGGTGACGGTGAACAGGTGCATCACCGCCAACCCACCATAAGACAACGCACGCAACAGCCCCAGCGCGGCGAGGGCGCACAGCAGGATCTGCACGCTGCCGGTGCCATAGATCTGGGTCAGCGACAGATCGACCTGATCGAAGTGGCGCGCCAGTTGTTGGTATTGGCCGGGCGTGATGATCTTGTGCGCGGCCCACAAAAAAATGAACCATGCCAGCCCCAACCGCAGGATCATCACGGCCAGCGCATCGCGCTTGTCGGCAGGAGTCAGCGGTTCGGGTTGCATGGGCGCGCCTTTCACAGATTTTCCGCTGCGTTAGCCCGGAAAGCGACCCCGATGAAAGGGGGCGCACGCCAAGGTGATCGCCTGACACAAGACGCCGGTTCCGGCAGGCGGCGGGGCGTGGCCGCGCCGCCGCCCCGGGTTCAGTTGGCCCAGCTTACGCCGGTCAGATCCACCGCCTGGGTCGGTTGGTTCAGCCACAGCCCTTGCAGCCCCGCCTTGGCGACCGTGGGAATTGCCAGTTCGAACAGATAGGCGTTCACATAATCGTCGGCGATCATCCGTTGGGCCTGCTGCAACAGCGCGGTGCGGCCCTCCGGGTCGGTGGTGGCGTTCAGTTTGTCCATGAGGGCGACAAACTCAGGCTTGCCATACTGGAAATAGTATTCGGGATTGGCGTAGATGCCGATGTCCATCGGTTCGGTGTGTGACACGATGGTCAGCCCGAAATCCTTGCCCTTGAACGTGTTTTCCAGCCACAGCGGCCATTCCTGGGTTTCGATTTCGGCAGTGATGCCGACCGCGCGCAGCTGGCTGGCGATGATTTCACCGCCGCGCCGCGCATAAGACGGCGGCGGCAGTTTCAGCGTGGTGGTGAACCCATCGGCCAGCCCCGCCTCGGCCAGCAGTTTCTTCGACATCGCGGGGTCGAATTGTGACAGATCGGTCAGATCGACATAGGCGGGGTTGTGGGGCGCGAAATGGGTGCCGATGGGGGTGCCCAGGCCGAACATCGCACCGTCGATGATTGCCTGTCGGTCGATGGCGTGGGCCACGGCGCGGCGCACGCGCACATCGTTGAAGGGCGGCATCTTGTTGTTCATCGCCAGGATCGTTTCACCCTCGGTGTTGCCGATCAGCACCTGAAACCGCGGATCGGCCTGGAATTGCGGCAGGTTTTCCGGGGCGGGAAAGCCGACGAAGGCATCCACATCCTCGGCCATGACGGCGGCGAAGGCGGCGGTGGGGTCTGAGATGAACTTGAACGTCGCGCGGTCCAGAAGGGCAGGAGTGCCCCAGTAATCGGGGTTTTTCACCAGATCAATCCGGTCGCCCTGCACCCATTGCGCGAATTTGAAAGCGCCGGTGCCGATCGGGGTGTTGGCGATTCCGGCAATGCTTTCGGGGGCCACGATCACGGCGTCGCCCCAGGCCATGTTGAACAGGAACATGCCCGTGGGCTGTTTCAGCGTCACTTTCACGGTCAACGGATTCACCACTTCGACCGTGTCGATGGGGGCGAACAGGCCCTTCTGGGCGTTGGTGCTGTCCTCGGCGCGGGCACGGTCGAGGCTGAATTTCACATCATCCGCATCCATCGTCGTGCCGTCATGAAACGTCACGCCGTCGCGCAGCGTGAAGGTATAGGTCAGCCCGTCTTCGGAAATCTCCCAGGATTGCGCCAGGCCGGGGATGATCGACCCGTCAGAGGCAAACCGCGTCAGCCCCTCGAACACGTTGGAATAAAGCACGGTGTCGATCGCCCCGGCAGCCCCCCCCGTGGGGTCAAGGTTTGGTGGCTCCAACTGCACGGCGACGGTGATGGCATCTTGCGCGGTGGCGGCTGTGGCGCCAAGGACAAGGAAGGCGAAAAGGGGGGTGAGGCGCATGGTGGTTCTCCCTGTCGGTCAGGTTTGTTCCGGCGCCAACAAGGCCACCAGGGACAGCGCCATGACCATCACGCTGTCCATCATGTCATCGACCCCGATCCATTCATCCGGCTTGTGCGCCAGTTCCAGAATGCCGGGGCCATAGGCGATACAGTTCTTCAGTTTGCCGATCCTGTCGATATGCTTTTGATCATAGGTGCCGGGCGAGGCGACGAATTCGGCGTCTTTGCCTGTCACCTGGCGGATTGCGGCGGCCACGGTGCGCGCCACCGGGGCGTCACGGTCGGTCATCGAGGGCAGGACGTGGTTCAATTCGCGCAGGTCATATTCGAAATTCGGGCGGGTGTGGACCAGACCGTCGAGAATGCCGCGCACCTCGTCGCGCACCTGGTCCAGCGGCTCTTCGACAAGAAACCGCCGGTCAATCACGATGCGGCACCGGTCGGGCACACAGTGCGAGGGCAGGGCTGTGCTGTCATGCGGGGTTTCGGCCTGGCCGCCATGAATCGAATTGATGTTCATCGTCGATTGGCGCGCCCCCTCGGGCACCACCGGCATATCGGTGCGCCGCGCCGCCATGGCCGGAAAAAGCCGATCCTCGAAAGCGTTCAGCACCGCGCCCATATGCCGGATCGCGCAATCACCGAGAAACGGCATCGAACCATGGGCAATTTCGCCAAACGTCTCGATCTCGGCCCACCAGCCGCCGCGATGGCCCAAACACACGCGATCCTTGTTCAATGGTTCGGGGATGATGACGTGCTGCACCCTCTCGGGGCTGAAATACCCCCGTTCGGCCAGATAGGCGACGCCGCCATAGCCGCCCGATTCCTCATCTGCGGTGCCGGAAATCTCGATCGCGCCGGCGAAATCCGGGAATTCGGCAATGAAGCATTCGGCGGCGATGATCGACGCGGCCAGACCGCCCTTCATGTCACAGGCGCCGCGGCCATAGATCCGCGCGCCGTGCCCGTCGTCAATCAGGGCACCGCCGAACGCATCCTGCGTCCAGCCAAGGCCGACATCGACGACATCGGTGTGCGAGTTGAAATGCACACACGGCCCGGCCCGGCCCCCGTCGCGGCGCGCGACGATGTTCCAGCGGGGGTATCTGTCGCAATCGCCCGGTGCGCCCTCGGCCCGCACGAGCTGGGTCTGGAACCCCGATGCGGTCAACCGCCGGTCAAGATAATCGCATATCGCGCCATAGTTTTCGCCGGGCGGGTTAAGGGTGGGGATGCGGATCAGATCCCGTGTCAGGGCGATCAGCGCGTCGCGGCTGTCGGCGATGCGGTCATGCAGACGGTCGTACAAGGGGTCCAATATCGGATCTGGGCTGTGTTTCATGGACCGACCTTGGCCGATGTCGGGCCCCGCGACAAGCGTCTGTTCTGTGCAAATCTACCCAGAAGCGGGTATGCACGAGGGCGACAGTGATAATTTGTTGCGGTGCCGGTGCGAATCCCTTTGAACAAGGCGACGAAATCTTGGCAGGATAGCGTCTATGTGGTGGGGGCAACCCGCCCGCGCAATTTGATCCTTTGGGAGGACTTCATGAAAAAATTCATCAAAGCGGCAAGCGTAGCTGTGTTGGCGCTGGTGCCCGGTGCGGCGATGGCGGCCTGCGACGCAGGCGAAACCGTCGTCAAGTTCAGCCATGTGACCAACACCGACAAGCACCCCAAGGGGATCGCCGCCAGCCTGTTGCAACAGCGGGTGAACGACGAAATGAACGGTACAATGTGCATGGAGGTGTTTCCGAATTCGACCCTGTACACCGACGAACAGGTGATCCAGGCGATGCTGCGCGGCGACGTGCAACTGGCCGCGCCTTCGCTGTCGCTGTTTGAGCCGATCACCAAGGCCTTTCGCCTCTTTGACCTGCCCTTCATGTTCAAGAACATCGAGGCGGTCGATGCGTTTCAGGCGTCTGAAACCGGGCGCAACATGCTGAACATGATGCAACGGCGCGGGTTGCAGGGGCTGGGATACTGGCACAACGGCATGAAGCAGATCAGCGCGAAAAAGCCGCTGCTGGTGCCCAGTGATGCGAATGGACTCAAATTCCGGGTGCAGCCATCCGACGTTCTGGTCGCGCAGATGGAGGCGCTGGGCGCTTCACCACAGCCAATGGCCTTTGCCGAGGTCTATGGTGCCTTGCAGACCGGGGTGGTGGATGGACAGGAGAACACCTGGTCGAACATCTATGGCCAGAAGTTTTTCGAGGTGCAGGACGGAATCACCGAAACCAACCACGGCATCATCGATTACATGGTTGTAACCTCGGTCGATTTTCTGGACAGCTTGGATGCACCGGTGCGCGATCAGTTCCTGACTATCGTGAACGAAGTCACTGCGGAACGCAACGCAGCCGTAACCGGTGTGGACCTGGAAGCGCGTCAGGCGATCCTCGACGCCGGCAGTGTGATCCGGGAACTGACAGCAGAACAACGTGCCGAATGGGTTGCTGTGATGAAGCCGGTCTGGGCGCAGTTCGCCGATGAGGTGGGCCAGGAAAACATTGATGCGGCGCAGGCGATCAACGACTCGATGTGAGCAGGCTGGCGGGATGACGCGCGTTGCGGGTCATGCCCGCAACGACGCCCCACCCGCCATCCCGTAAAAGGCCGCACCTGTCATGGGTGCGGCAGCTTTTTACTGCACCCTGGGAGAACAGGACATGAGTGCACCGGAATCGACCCGCAAGCATGGCTTTATCGACGAACTGGAAGAAACGCTGATCGCACTTTTGCTGGGGCTCATGACACTGTTGACCTTTGTCAACGTCGTGTTGCGTTATGGTTTCAACTCGTCAGTCATCTGGAGCCTCGAGGTGGTTCTGGTGATGTTCGCCTGGCTGGTGCTGCTGGGCATTTCCTATGGGTTCAAGGTGCGCGCCCATCTGGGGGTGGATGCGA
>JAACVA010000350.1:771-1006 GCA_009992615.1 Rhodobacterales bacterium | reverse complement strand
TGGTTCGTGCTGTTCCCGCCGCAAGATCCGGTGGTCAATCCCACCGCCCCCACCGCCGTAACCACGCCCGAGGCGGTGGTGCCCCCGGCAGCCAGCGATGTAGCCGCCGCGACCGAAGCTGCCGCAGCGGTGCCCGAAGCACCGCGCCTGACGATCGACACGCCTGAACTGCAAGGCTCGATCTCACTCTTGGGCGGGCGGATCGACGATCTGTCGCTGAAAAGCTACCGCGAAA
>JAACVA010000350.1:0-495 GCA_009992615.1 Rhodobacterales bacterium | reverse complement strand
GCACCGGTGAGGCCCGCCTGGCCCCCTACGGTATCATCGCCCATCACGGCAAACCGACCGATCTGCAGAATTTCTTCGTGCTGCACGAAGGCGTGGTCGGGCGCGCCGACGGCACCCTGACCGAGACCAAATACAAGAAGGTGGCCGACCTGCCCATGGTCGAGCGCGAAGCCAGTCAGGCCGAGGTGGTGGAAGCCACCACCGATGGCTGGATCGGCTTCACCGGCCACTACTGGATGACCACCCTGATTCCGACCCAAGGCCAGCCCTTCACCAGCGTCACCAAATACGTGGCCGGTGCCGACATCTACCAGACCGAGATCCGCCAGCCGCTGATGGTGGTCGCCCCCGGGGCCACCGCCACCAGCACCTCGCGGCTGTTCGCCGGGGCCAAGGAATGGGAGACCATCCGGCGCTACCAGAAAGAAGAGGGCATCCCCGGTTTCATCGATTCGATCGACTGGGGTTGGTTCTTCTTCCTGACCAAACCGATTT
>JAACVA010000349.1 GCA_009992615.1 Rhodobacterales bacterium | reverse complement strand
GAAGCCACGATCTACAGCGCCGAGCTGGTCAAACAGATCGCCGCCAGCATGGCGCAATTCGGATTCGAAGGTGCTTGCCTGGTGGCCGACGATGGCGAACTGGTCACGGGTCATGCCCGCGTGCTGGCGGCAAACATGATCGGCAGAAAGACCGTGCCGGTGATCCAGCGGCGCTTGGACCAGGCTGATCGCCGAGGCTGGCGGGTCTGCGACGAGAATTGGACCCTCTCCGAAGACGCTCGCCTCGCCGCCGACGTGGCTGCATGCAGGGAAATCTTGGCCCATCCTGACGAGGACGTGCTTTGGGATAGCCCTCGCGGTCGGCGCGGCCGCGGCAAACCGAAATCAGCAGAGGAAGGCAAGAAGGCGAAGCGGCGTAGCCGAGCACCAGCCTGATGCAACATGACCTCGCGCCGTGGGCGGGCCGTGTGGGCTTGGGGTCTGGTTTGGTGGTGTCCCCCCACTGCAATTTCTTCGGTTGGCGGCTCCTGCGCCACCGTGTGCGCGGTGTGGGCATCCTCGGGGAACATCCCGATGGCCTGCGCCAGACTGCGCCAAGCGACCTGCACCAAAGCCTGTGCCAAACCTGCGGAAGCCTGCACCAAGCCTGCGGAAGCCTGCGCCCCGGTGCTATTCGTGCTATTCGTGCTAATTCCGCC
>JAACVA010000134.1:4525-5742 GCA_009992615.1 Rhodobacterales bacterium | reverse complement strand
GGCGCAGGGCACGACAAATGATCGCCGGTGGGAATCGGCTCCCACAGGAACCGACCCCGCGGGGAGCCGGCTCCGATCACGACGCTACATCCTGAGCGTCGGATCGCCCAGCAGCGTCCAGTTGATGACCTGGTCGCCGAAGCCCAGCAGCTTCGCCCGGTTGCGGCCGCGCTGCACCGCCTCGCCCAGCGTCGCACCATCAAGCTGTGCGTTCAGCACCTCGCGCGCCACCCACTCATTGTGATCGTAGTTCGACAGCGTGGCAGCACCGTGGATCGCAGCCGCGCCGTTCGCCGCGCCCGGAACCTGCACGCCGCCCGCATCCAGCTGATATCCATTCATCCACCGATGCGCCACCGTGTCGTTGTGCGGCGAGACGAAGTAACTGGTGTAGCAGGCCATGGTCGTGATCAGCGTCGGCTTGCCGATGTTGTTCAGTCCGGCCAGATCGTTTGGCCGCAGCAGGCCCTGGAAGGTCCACATCGTCGGCGAGCCGTGACCGACAAAGCCGGTCACCGGACGGCCCTGCTCCAGCGCTTCGAACAGCTCGGCCCGCGCGCTGGCCGCCAGCGACAGTCCCGGACGCGGCATCACCTGGTCGAAGTACACCCGATCCAGTGCATCCACTGGCCACTGCTGGCCCAGCAGCGGCTGCATCATCCGTTCGGCCTGGGCCGTGAACGACGGCGCACGCGGGTCTTCCGAGTCGGTCACCCACACCGCACCCGAGGTGCCGCGCATGTCGGCATCCCAGTCCAGGGTCTTGGTTACGATGGCCTCGAGGTCACCATAACTACGCACCGGCCAGCGGCCCAGCGCCTTGTCGCTCAGTCCGTCGCCATCCAGGTCGGCCAGCAACGCGTCGGCGGGTGTGTGCGGAATGAAGCTGGTCGGCGCATAACGCGTCGGAATGAAGCTGATGCTGCCAAGTCCCAGCCGGTTGGCATAATCGTAGCTGTCGCCGCCGACCAGCAGCACGTGGTTGTAATCCATCCGTGCATCGGCCTCGGCCAGAAACCTTGTGACCGCTTCCGGCAGCGCCATGCCGCCGGCATAGCGCCGCTGCAGTTCGGTCACGTCGAACAGCGCCGGGCGCCAGCCCTCGGCGCGGCGATGTGCGAGGTACTGGTTCAGCGGGTGCGCCTCATTCTCGTCCAGCGGCAGAAAGGCCGGGTGGACGATCACCAGGAAGTTGGCATTGACGCCGTCCAGCAGAT
>JAACVA010000134.1:0-4514 GCA_009992615.1 Rhodobacterales bacterium | reverse complement strand
CGCGCCCGCGGCCCAAGGCTGCCGTCGGCGTTGCGCTTGCGGGCCCATTCGACATCCTTGGGCTCAATCCAGTGGCCGTCACCGTCTTCGGCCACATCCTCGATCCCGATGCGCGCACTGGTGTCGCCCACCGACAGCACCACCGCCGGATACCAGGGCTGCTCCAGATCCACGTCGCGCGATACATCGACCGACCCCAGCGCAGCGCGCCAGCGTTCCTCGCTGTCCAACTCCGCCTTGGCAATCGTCCTGCCGGTGCCGCGCCACACGCCAAGGCCCCTGTCATAGCTTTCAAGTTGCCGGCGAAGGGCCTCGGCGGCGATCTCCTGCATCTCCGGATCAACGGTCGCGCGCACACTCATCCCGCCGGTAAAAAACTCGCCCTCGCCGAATTCGCTGCTCAGCTGGCGACGGATTTCATCGGTAAAGTAATCGCGCGGCGGCAACGCCCCCTTGAACGACTCGTAATCGCCATTCTGTACGCTGCGCAACGGTTGCAGGCGGGCTGTGCTGTATTGCTCTTCGCTGAGATATCCGTTTTCCCACATTTCGCGCAGCACGAAATTGCGCCGCTCGATCGCGCGCTGCATGTCACGCACCGGGTGATAGTTCGACGGCGCCTTTGGCAGAACCGCCAGATAGGCCGCTTCTTCGGGCACCAACTGGCCCAACGTCTTGTTGAAATAGGTCTGCGCCGCTGCCGCCACACCAAAGCTGTTCTGGCCCAGAAAAATTTCGTTCAGATACAGTTCAAGTATCTTGTCCTTGCTCAGCGTGCCTTCGATCCGGCTGGCCAGGATCAGCTCCTTGATCTTACGCTCGGCGCTGCGCTCGCCCCCCAGAAGAAAGTTCTTCATCACCTGCTGGGTAATCGTCGAGGCGCCGCGCAACGCCCCACCCCGCGCGGCATCCACGGCGGCGGCCAGCATCCCGCGCGGATCATATCCCCTGTGGCTATAGAAATTCTTGTCTTCCGCCGAAATGAAGGCGCCTTTCACCAGATCGGGAATGTCCTCAGCCGCCGCAAACAGCCGCCGCTCCTGGGCAAATTCGTCAATGATCCGCCCCTCGCGCGAATAAATCCGCGAAATCGTCGGGGGGGTATATTGCGCCAACTGGTCGGTATTGGGCAGATCCCTGGAATACATCCAGAAAATCGCGCCCACGGTCAGTGCGGCAAACAATGTGCCAATGGTCAAAAAGCTGAAGATGCCCCCGATCGTCGACAGAAAAAACCGCACCATGCCTGAAAACTCCCCTGAATCTCGCCCGGGTATAGCCTGCACCCCGCACGGGGTCAAAACATCAGGCGCGAAACATCGCCGATCCCACTGTCACGATGGCGGCACCCGCCCGGCCGAATGCGCGTCTCTTTCTTGCCTGAAATACCTGCGCCGCAGGCCGCCGCGCGTTGCGCGGCGTGGCGGATCACCTGTGATCCGCCTTATTGGCGCAACAGCAATCGCGCCTCGGCGGCATCAGCTTCGGCCCAACGCAACAACCCGTCGCGCAACCCCATCGCCGCCTTTTCGCGCCATGCCGGATCGGTCAGCCGTGCCCGGTCGCGCTCCGAGGACAAAAACCCCAGTTCGATCAGTGCCGAAGGAATGTCGGGCGCCTTGAGCACCGAGAACCCGGCGCGCAGGCGCGGACGCTTGTGCAGATCGCCGGTCCGCTCGGCCAGCCCCGCCACCAAAGCACCGGCCAGGCGCTCGGACCGGGGGGTGGTGTTGCGGCGGGCCATGTCCATCAGTACCCCGGCGATCACGTCGTCCTGATCGGCCAGATCGACACCGGCCAACAGATCGCCCCGGTCGTGACGCTCAGCCAACAGGCGCGAGGCTTCGTCGCTGGCCTCGTCCGACAGGGTGTAAACCGTGGCACCCGACGCGCGCCCTTCGGACAGCGCATCGGCATGCAGTGACAGGAACACATCCGCCGCCGCCTGCCGCGCCACCGTCACCCGGGTTTCCAGCGGCACGAACGTGTCTTCTGTGCGGGTCAGAAACACACTGAATCGCCCCGTGTCCTCAAGCACCCGGCGCAAATCATTGGCAAAGCGCAACATCACTTCGGCCTCGACCACCCCCTCAACCTCGGCACCCGGGTCAATTCCGCCGTGCCCCGGATCCAGCACCACGATGATCGGCTGCGCGCCCGTCTGGCGGGTGCGCGGTGCCGGCAGATCGGGGGGGGCAAGGCGGGCCAGGCTGGCGCCATCGGGCGCACCGGCCTGGGCGGCAAAGGTTTCGGCATCGGTGCGCGCCATCTGCACCTTCAGAGTCGCGCCGCCATCGTCCTGCCCGGTGGTCAGACCGGCGGTTTCCAACAGCATCGGGTGGCTCAGGGTCAGCACGAGACGCGACCAGTCATTCAGGAAAGCACCTGTCAGCACCTCCGACACACTGTCGCTGTTGACGATCTCGCCCACCGTCTGGCCGGTCCAGTCGACCTGCGCGAAATCGACCACCAGGCGCGGCGGCGCCGCAAGGGTGAAGATGCGCCAGGGCACCGGCTGCGACAAAGCGAGGGTGATTTGCAGATCCCCCCCCAGATCAGCGATGGACGAGCGCGACAGGTCGGGCCGGGCCAGCGCGGTCAGCCCGTCCTGCGCCCGTGCAACAGGCGACATCGCCAACAGCCCGCACAGGGCCAGAGCCGAAAGTTTGAAAAATGTCATGGCCTGCTCTGCTTCTTCGGTCTGTTCCGACCTTTACACCCGTCTTAGCGCAAGATCGTGAACGACAAAACGGAAATCCGGCGTTGCGGTGCAATATCCCGCCGGATTGGGATCAGACCCAGGCCGCGTGACTGTTCAGCAGGAACTGCGCATAGATCGGCACCGCAGCGGCCCCGATGGCGCGGGCGTTCACCCCGACGGTGCCACTGTGCACCTGCGGCTGGGTCAGCCCGCGCAGATCCTCGCGCGCGACAAAATTGCGCACCTGATTGACCAACCGTTCGCGCACATCGTCGGGCACGGCACCGTCGATCACGAAATCGGTGAAATCGATCACCGCCTCCACCGCCACGATGGCCTGGGCCAGGGCGCGGGCGCTGTCGGTGATCCATTCGGTCAGGGCGGCATCAAACCCGCTCCAGTCCTGCGGCATGTGCCACAACCGGTCGGGATCATGGCCAAGGTCGCGCAACCGCGCCTCCAGCAGATAGATCGACGCCATGTCGATCAGCTGTTTGCGCCCGCCCCCCGGCGCGGTCAGTGGCAGCGACCCGAACGCACCGCCATTGCCCCCCTGCCCCTGATAGACCGAACGGTTCAGCACGATCCCGCCGCCGACGAAAGAGCCGACGAAGAAATACCCGAAATCGCCCAGAGTCTGGCCCAGCCCGAACACATGCTCGGCCCGGCAGGCGGCGGTTGCGTCGTTTTCCAGATGCACCGGCAGATCGGAAAATTCGGCGATCTTCGCCGCAAAGGACAAATCGCGCCAGACGGCCATGTCCTCTTGTCGCGCGCCAAGGCTGTCATGCCAATTCCACAGCTCGAACGGCGCGGCAATGCCGATGCCCAGGATCCGGCGCCGCTGCACTGCGCTCAGCAGCGCCGAAAACGCGGTCAGACCCTCGCGCAGAAAGCCGAAAACCGTATCGGGCAGCGGCAAGACATAGGTTACCTGCCGGGCGCTGCGCACCTGCCCCAGAAAATCCATCAGCGCCAGTTCGGCACTGCGCCGCCCGATCTTCAGCCCGATCGACAGCACCCCGTCGGGGGCCAGGGTCATCGGCACGCTGGGCTTGCCCACCCGGCCCCGCTGGGGTTCGCCTTTTACCACGAACCCATCCCGTTCCAGCCCGCGCAGGATTACCGACACGGTTTGCGGCGACAGGCCCGAGCGGCGCGCGATGTCACTGCCCGGCAACCCACCGTGCCGCTGGATCAGCGACAGCACCAGACGTTCGTTGTGATCGCGCACCCGCGCCTGATTGACGCCGCTGGCCGGATTGCGGGGATCGCTGGCTATCTCGTGCACGGGTTTTTCCATAGGTCAAAGGTGGCCCGCACGGATAAATAAATCAACTTGATTTATTTATTGACCTGCGAAGGTGTTTCAGGCTTAAAAGGGCAATCCTGACGGGAAACTGCCCCGACGGGACATGGATCGGCCCAGCGTTTCGGGCCCGTCACCACATTTTGGGAGGACACCAGATGAAGAAACTTCTCGCCGGAACCGCAATCGCTTTGGCCGCCACCACCGGCACCGCCTTTGCCGCGTCACATGCCAACGTCAGCGCCTGCCTGATCACCAAGACCGACACCAACCCGTTCTTCGTGAAGATGAAAGAGGGCGCCCAGGCCAAGGCCGCCGAACTGGGGATCGAGCTGAAATCCTTTGCCGGCAAGGTGGATGGCGATCATGAAACCCAGGTTGCCGCCATCGAGACCTGCATCCTGGACGGTGCCAAGGGCATTCTGCTGACTGCCTCCGACACCAGCTCGATCGTCAGTGCCGTGCAACAGGCCCGCGATGCCGGTCTTGTGGTGATCGCGCTGG
>JAACVA010000348.1 GCA_009992615.1 Rhodobacterales bacterium | reverse complement strand
TCTGGACATTGTGTGGCACGCCAGTTGTCACGCTGCCGCTGTTCTGGGCCACGAACGGCCTGCCGATGGGGGTGCAACTGGTTGGACGGCGCGGCGACGATGCACGTCTGCTTCGCACCGCCCGCTGGCTTGCCCATCATGTCACGACGCTGGAAAGTGGAGAACCTGGATGATCAACCGCATGATGGCGACGCTGGCCTTTGCCGTTCTGACCGCGTTTCTCGGCATTCTCATGTGGTATGTGCCACGATGGGATCTTGGGGCCGTGGTCCTGGCCACGCTGGTTCTGGCGGCAGTGGACCTTTATCAAACTGCCGGAGAACGCGACAAGGACCGATAGCCGCGGTTGTCGCGCCTTCGGACGGGGACGCCGGTCTTTCCCGGACGGTATGCCCCGCCTTGTCCGACCGCCGCCTTGTCCGAATTTGGGGCGTTCAGGCCAGCTTGAACAGCCGCACCATATTGCCATTTCCCGAAATCATGTCGCGCAGCGACAACCGGTCAAGCGAGGTGTAGAATGCATCCAGCGCATCCGACAGGGCGCATTTCAACTGGCAGAAATTGACCAGCGGACATTGGTTTTCCCTGTCGGAAAAACATTCGGTAAAGGGCAGGGTGGCCTCGAAGGCGCGAAATACTGCGCCCACCCGGATGTCGTCGATCTTGCGCCCCAGCATCAGACCGCCAGCTCGCCCGCGAACGGTATGCAGAAAACCCTTTTGCGCCATCAGATGAATGACCTGCGCCAGATGATTTTCCGACGCATTGCAGGCCTCTGCGACCTCTTTCTTGCGCACAACGCGGCCATCGTTCACCGCGCAGAACATCAGGGTGCGCATAGCCAGATTGGTCCTTATGGTCAGTCTCGTCCTGCGTCCGATTTCTGCAAAGTCCATTGACCTGGGCCTTTGTCCTCGCATAATGGCACCGACGACATTGATCCAGATCAGATTTCCTGCCGATTGAGGCTCTGTTGCACAAATCGCGTGAGGACCAAGGTTCCCCTTTCCCCG
>JAACVA010000133.1 GCA_009992615.1 Rhodobacterales bacterium | reverse complement strand
GACGCCGCGATCCAGGTTGCGCGATGCTTTTGCCAAAAGACGTGCTGCATTCGGCAATCTCCAAAGGACGTGAAGCGCGGAACGCGACGCGGGGTGCAGGCGACGCCGTGCATTGTGCGGGGTGCGCGATGCGGGCTGCAATCGACACGTCCCACTTGCCCGAAGACGCGCTGCAGAGCGCAAAAGGCACCGTGCATAGCACGTGATGCAACGGTGCAGGGAACGCGGTACGCGTTACATTGAGCGCGTTGCGCGCTGCATTTGACAAAGGACGTCAAATCGGCCCCAAGGGCCGATTTTCTACATTGAGTACAAGCCCTTAATGCCTTCTCCGCTTGTGCTGGGAGAAGGCGGGCTTGTACGAAGGTGGCAAGAAATAGGAACGTTAACTTCAAAATGTCACGCGGCCGAAGACTGACCGAAACCGACCGTCTGAGCATCGCCAAAGAGCGTGCGCAGGGCGTCGCCGCTGCTGATCTGGCCCAGCGGTATGGGGTCAGCCTGAAGACGATCTACAATGCCGTGAACCACGCTCTGGACCGGCAAAACGCGAATGGCAGCCGGCCGATCGTCATTGGTCTGCGGGTCAGCCGACGTGAGTTAGCCGCGTTTGATGCCGCACTTGCCCGTCATGGCATCACCAATCGCACAGATGCCTTGCGCCATTTGGTGTTGGCTGCTGATGAAATCCTGGAACCCGATCACGCGTTGACTGAGGCCCTTTCTGCTCGGGCGGCCGACATCAGCCGTATCGGCAACAACATCAATCAGGTGGCACGGCGGCTGAACGAAGCCAGGCTAAAGGGCCAGCCTTTGTCCTACACTGCGGAAAGCCACGGGCATATTCGCGAATTCGCAGGGCTGATCCTCGATCTGACTGATCGCTTGCAGGCGCTTCTCTTGAAGCGCCGTGCCGATCTGGCGCTCAAGGTCACAAAGGCATGGGCCCCGCTCGTCCCGGATCGGCTAAGGCGTGGGTAAGCGCCTTGCCCACGGTGTCGGGCCCGCCCTCTTCGATCGCGACTGGAGCCGGGTCACCGGCAGCTGGCAGGGAATTGCCAGGAACGCGCAGATGGTGCGCGCGGCGCGGGGCTATTCGCCGGCCATCTTCAAGCCGATTTCCAAAGGAGGGTGCCACACTGGGGCGCAGTTGAAGGCTCAGCTGACGTATCTTACCACCAAGTCGAGCCACATCCTCGACAGTCGTGGCACACATGATGGCACGAAGACCCTGTCCGAGGCCGAGATCGACCGGGTCGTACGCCGATTTGAGAACCAATGGGGTGAGCGGCACAGCCCCAAGCTCGGCCATACCTCGCATCTGCTGATGGCATTTCCCGTTGGCACCAGCGGTGAGGAGGTGCGCGCGATCACGGAATCCGTCTGTGAGAAGTTCTTTCAAGGTGAGGGGTCGCAATTCGACTATATTGCTGCAATACACCAAGATCGCGCGCATCCACATGCGCATATCGTTCTGAACCGCCGCAGCAAGGATGGCGAAATGTTCTTTCTCGGGAAGGATCACCACTTCAACTACGACGCCTTCCGGGTGGCGATGGTCGAGGCGGCGCAGGTCCACGGGATCCGGCTCGAGGCGACACGGCGTCTTGACCGGGGGGTCACGACCTACCGCGCCGAGACCCGCGAGGTCTACAAGGCCCGTGACGAGGGCCGGCCGCCGGTCGAGCGCCAGCGCACAGGCGCTGATCTCGCCGCAGCCCTGCAGACGGTGGCGCGCAACGCGCTGACCTATCGGGGTCTGGCTGCCGAGGCGTCCCGGTCGAACTTCGATGACGTGGCCGAGGCCCTTGAGCGGGCCAGCACCATCCTTGCCAGTGGCGGTCAGGTCCAATCTGACGGAGCCATCTATATGTCCCAAGACGAAACGGCGTTTGACACGCTGATCACCGAGTTTTCCCAGAACATCCGCCAGATCGAGGCTGCGATCGACCGTGCGCCTGCGTCCGAGCGGCCACAAATCGAGCGCAAGCTTACCGATGTGCTGGCCTCGGTCGCGCATCTCAATCCGCTGGGGGACCGCTCGGCCGCGCTGCTTGATGCGCCGTCCCGCGACGGCGTCTATGCGCGCGCCAATATGCGCGAAGACCAACTCGAACGCCTCGACGAGGGGGATGTGAAGGCACGGCTTACGGAGGCGCTACAGGGCACGGGGATCGACCCCGAAGCCGTGGCCGCCCGCATGCGCGAGGGTGCTGGCAATGCAGCCCTCGAGCGCCAGTGGCTGGCACAGGATCTGCGCGCCATCGCCACGGCGGGCGACCTCGATCTGGAGAAGGGCGAGGATCGCGAGGAAGCGCTGGACCGGCTGGAAGCCGTTCACGTCCGCCTAGGCGATACTCTGACCGATGCGCGCATCTTGCGGGCGGTCGACGATGTCGATGAGGCGGAGGATGCCGAGGTCTCGCTCGCCGAACGTCTAACGCCACTGGGCCGCGATCTCGACGACGCGGGACCGGACGCCTTCGCCCCGTCCGAGCGGCAGGACTTCCAGCAGCTGGTCGCCCAGTTCCGACGGACAGATTTCACCTACCCGTTCTCAGACGACCCTTCCGTGCGCAGGGCCGGTGCTGTCGAAGTGGAAGAAGCCCGCGCCGCCTTCAACGCCTATGCACAGCGATCGCCCGATCACGCTGAACTTGCCTCGATGGCATGGGACAAGATCACCGACAGCCGCAAACCGCAGGAGTACGCCGTCGAAGAAAAGGATCGCAGGCTCCACGCGGGCGACATGGACCTCGCTCTGCGCGATCCTTCGCAACATCTTGGTCCGATCTCCGAAGATGACCGCACCCTCGCGCGCTACCGCGCGGAAATGCCCGATGAAGAGTTCGGTACCGCGGTGCAGGATGAGATCAACCGGCTGCGCGCCATGGGGGCCTCACGCGCCTACATCAGCGAACGGAGCTTCGACATCGAGGACCAAGCGCGGCAAGACTATGCCGAGCGGCGCTTCATGGCTGAGACCGCCCCTGATGTGATGACGTTCCTCCAGCGGGCCAAGGCCGAGGATGGCACAGCTCTCTCCGAAACAGCTGGGCAGCGCCTGATCGAGCAAGTCGACAGAAACCTCACGCCAAACGCGGTCACCGCCCTGCGCGCGGGCCATGCTGATGTGTTGGACAAGTTCACCGAACATCCGCTGCGGCAGCTGGAGCTTGCGAAGGCCTATCTGGAAAGCAGTGAGGTGACTGCCCACGGCCCGGCCATGGAGCGGGTTCTGGATGCCTTGGCTGAGGAACAGATCGAGGCACAGCGCGCGCGTCACGCCGCAGCCCATGGCGAAAAGGGGATCACCCATGGATAAGGGCAAGATCGCGGGTGGGATTCTGAGCCTGACGCTGGTTGGCCTCGCCATCGGCTATGTCGTGGCTACCGGCTACCTCACCATCCGCTACGGGCTTCGGACGGACGCATTCGACGTCACCTTACTCGCACGCGAGTACCGCGCGCTCGGTGTCAGCGCGCCGCGGGACTTTCTCTGGGTGAACCTGATCCTCGCAGGCTTTGGGATCGCCGCGCTGATGCTGAGCGTCACGCTTCTTGGCGATGCCCTGACGCGCTTCGGCACGACGCATTGGCAGACCCGGGGCGAGATGAAGCGCAACGGCTTCTTCGCCAAACCGGGCGGCGGCTTCCTTCTCGGCAAGCTCGGCCCCCCGAAATCGAAGCGCCCGTTTCTCGTGTCCAAGACCTTCCCACATGCGCTGATCGTGGCGCCGACGGGTCGAGGCAAGGGGGTGGGCTTCGTGATCCCGAACCTGCTGACCTACAAGGGTTCGGCCGTGGTGCTCGACGTGAAAGGCGAGAACTTCCGCGAAACCTCGCGCTTTCGCGCCAGCATGGGGGACAAGGTGTTCCGATTCGCGCCGACCGACTGGGACCGGCCAACGCATCGCTACAACCCCCTGGCCCGCATCGCGGCCATGACCAACCCTGACCGGCAGCAGATGGAGTTGAAGCTGACCGCCAAGCTCTTCCTGCAGACCGACAACGAAAAGCTGAGCGGTCTCCTTGCAGGCGGCATCGATCTGTTCGTGGCGGCCGGCCTTCTGGCCTTCGAGCGCGGTGTGCCGACCATCGGCGAGATCTACCGCATCACCGCCTCGGGCGGCGACAAGCAGAAGGAATACCTGAAGCGCGCGCAGGAGGTGAAGAACACATCTGCCAAGCTGATCTTCGAGCGCATGGCTTCGACCAACAACGACACCCTTACCTCCTACCTGTCGCTCCTGATGACTTCGGGTCTCGACACCTGGGACAACCGCGCCATCGACGCAGCCACCGCAACCTCGGACTTCTCCTTCCGGGACATCCGGCGTCGCCCGCATGCGATTTATCTCGTGGTCGAGTCCGAGATGATCCGCCCGCTGGCCCCGCTGATCAGGCTCTTCTTCTCGGATCTGATCGCCTCGCTGCAGGCGCAGGAGCCTGGGGACGACGAGCCCTGGCCCGTGATGATCATGCTCGACGAGTTCGATCGCCTTGGGAAAATGCCGATCGTCGCCGAGAGCATCAAGACGCTGCGCTCCTTCGGCGGCAACCTCGCCATCGTCACTCAGAGCATTCCGGCGCTGGACGAGATCTATGGCGAAAACACCCGCAGGTCGCTGCAGGGCGGTGCAGGCGTGAAGCTCTACCTCACCCCGTCCGAGCAGAAGACGATCGAGGAACTCAGCCAGGCCGTCGGCAAGACCACCAAGCGCGTTGTGACCCGGTCGCGTGCGGTCGGGCGCAACCCGTTCGAGGGGCGCAGCGTCTCTGAGCGGACAGAAGACACGCCGCTCCTGACAGAAGACCAGGCCCGCCGCATGGACCTTGACGAGGTGATCCTCGTGATCGACGCACAGATGCCGATCCGGGCGCGGCGGATCAAGTATTTCGAAGACCCGGCGCTGAAGGCTCTGCACGCGGGCCAGACGGGGAGTTTCCCGTACCCTGATGAGGACGGACTGCGGCGCGATCGGCAGATGTCTGAAACACGCGAGACGGTTGAGAAGCTGAAGCAGGAATTGCAGGAGGTTCGGGCGGCTGCGGGGGTTAGGAACTCTAGAGCAGACGGCTTATCCAAGGCAGTTAAGGCACCGACTACGGACACACAGGTTCCGAGTCTAGCCGTATCAAATCGCGCTCGGGGCCGTGCGGCACGCACTGCGGCGGGTGGCGGCGGGTCAGGTCAGGTGGCGTTCGATCTAGCGAGACTGGGCCTCAGGGAAACAGACAAGTCAGAGCTGGCAATGGCTGTCCAGACGACGCGGGCGATCATAGCGGAGTACGTATGATCACACGAGGCAGTCAGGAAATTGACGAGCACTTTGCAAGAAATATCTTTTGCCAGTAAGTAAAAGTGAACGACGAAGAATATGCCACGCGAGGAATTCATGAGCGAAGTGTCATCACTATCCCGCGCGGCCATCGAGGCGTACGACTACCTCTCCCATCCCGTCTGGGTGTTCTCGACCCAGACCCTTGGCATCCTCAGGGCGAATACAGCTGCGCTGGACTGGATTGGGTATGATGCGCAGACGCTGCAAACCATGACCATCCTGGACCTGCGCCCCGAAGCCGACAAACCCAGGCTT
>JAACVA010000132.1:5502-5976 GCA_009992615.1 Rhodobacterales bacterium | reverse complement strand
ATGGTCGGGTCGGAGGCGGCGATGCGGGTGAAGTCGCGAAAGCCCGAGGCCGAGAACTTCACGACTTCCGACTGGGTGACCGTCTCCAGACCGGCGGCGGTGCCGACGATGTTGTAGGCGATGAGATGCGGCACGTGGCTGACGATCGCCAGCACCAGATCGTGGTGCTCCGGCGTCATGATCTCGACGTCCGAGCCGCAGGCTTCCCAGAAGGCGCGCAGCTTCGCGACGGCGTCGTCGTCGGTGCCCTCGACCGGGGTGAGGATGCACCAGCGATTGTCGAACAATTCGAGGAAGCCGGCATCCGGTCCCGACTGCTCGGTGCCGGCGATGGGATGGGCCGGGACGAAATGCACATGGCTCGGCAGATGCGGCTGCATCTGCTGGACGATGGCGCCCTTCACCGAGCCGACATCGCTGACGATCGCGCCGGGCTTCAGCGCGCCGGCGATCTCCTTGGTGACCGCGCCGCAG
>JAACVA010000132.1:0-5464 GCA_009992615.1 Rhodobacterales bacterium | reverse complement strand
GGACAGCGAAGGTAATGTTCAGGAACAGACAACCGAGCCAAACCACCGTGCTTATGATTACGCGGGCTGGGATCGTCTTGCCGTCGACGTGACGGTCGGTTGATCGCAACATCAATGATGTCCGGCCGCCGCCGGTGGTCGGCCATACCCCTTCAAGGATCGAATTACATGACCAGTATTGCGACAGCGCCCCGTTCGGCAGGCGCGGTTGGTGCCATTTGCCTTGCCGTTGTCCTTATGCTTGCCGTTCCCGCGGAGGGGCAGGCGACAGACGAAGGGTTGCAGTCCTCGACTGTCGGCGCGAATGACGATGCTGACACAGAGGGTGCGGCCATGGACGAGGCGCTCGCGAAGCAGGGGCGCGAACTCTTTCTGGAGACCGCCCCGGCCTGCAGCATTTGCCACGTTCTGAGCGAGGCGGGCAGCACAGCGCGCGTGGGGCCGAGCCTTGATGACCTGCAACCCAACGCCCATCAAGTGCGCAACGCCCTTCTGTCCGGGCCCGGGGCAATGCCCGAATACGGTGAGCGGCTCAGCGAAGAGCAGATCGACATCCTGTCGCGCTACGTCGCCCATGCTGCCGGAGGCGCCGCACAGGTGCCGCGGCGATGAACGCCGCAAGTGATCTTCCCGCGAGAACGCTCAAAACGGCCAGAAAATCAGGATGGCCGGTACTGCGACGGCGATAATGATAACTTCCAGCGGCAGGCCCATGCGCCAGTAATCGCCGAAGGCATAGCCACCGGGACCAAGGATCAGCGTGTTGTTCTTGTGCCCGATCGGCGTCAGAAATGCGCAGGAGGCAGCCACCGCCACCGCCATCAGGAATGGGTCGGGGTTGACCTCCAGCTGCCTGGACATGTCGACGGCAATCGGCCCCAGGATCAGGGCCGTCGCCACATTGTTCAAAACGGCCGAGAGCGCCATCGTCAGGGCCATCAATATTGCCAGTATTGCCCAGAGCGGCAACACTTCGGTCCAGTCGAGCAGTGCCGACGAAAGAAGCGCCGTGCCGCCGGTCTCCTCAAGTGCAATCCCAAGTGGGATCAGTGAGCCGAGAAGCACGATGACGGGCCACTCGATATAATCGTAGATATCGCGCAACGGCACGATCCCGGTCATTACGTAGAGCACGACCACCGCGCCCAGCGCGGCTGGCAGATCGGCAAGACCAAGACTGGCGGCAAGCACGGCCATGCCGAAGATGCCGCCCGCCAGCGGTGCCTTCTCGCGCTGCTCGACGGTCATGCGGCGCCCTTCCAGCGGCAGGCACCCGAGCCAGGCCGCGACGTCGGCAAGTCGCTCGGAGGGTCCGAGCAGCAGCAGGATATCGCCCGCCTGAACCGCCTCACGGCGGACCCGCCCGCCTATCCGCCGACCGCGCCGCGAGATGCCGAGCAGAGTGACACCGCGGTGGCGCAGGAGCTGAAGTGAGAGCGAGGAGCGGTTAACGATCATGGCGGTTTCCGGGACGGCGACCTGCATGAGGCTCAGTCCCTCGCCAGCCGGGTCGATCTTCCGCCGCCCCCGCGACTCGTATGCCAGCCCAAGTTCGTTCTTGAACTCCTCGAGCGCCTCGGGCGAGGCCTCGATGAGTATCCCGTCTCCGGGGCGGATCGTCTCGGCGCGTGCTGCCCCGAACAGGCGGCGGCCCGAGCGCACCAGGCCGATTACGGCGACGTCTGCCTTCTCGGCCTTCTCGTCCAGTTCGTGAACCCGCCTGCCGACGACCTCTGACTCCTCGGGCACCGTCAGTTCTGCGATAAATTCGTCGAGCTGGGCGAGCCCCTCAGCGGGGTCTGCGGTGCCATCCGGCTGCGGGATCAGACGCCAGCCGACCAGCGCGATAAAGGCCAGGCCGGCTGCCGCGCAGGCCAGGCCGACCGGGGCAAAGTCAAACATGGCAAATGGTGTGCCGAGAGCATCTTCGCGGAAGCTGGCGATTACGATATTGGGAGGCGTGCCGATCAATGTCGCCAGACCCCCGAGAATGGTGGCGAAGGAGAGTGGCATCAGGCTCAATTTAGGCGAGCGCCTCGCCTTCTTGGCAGTCTGGATGTCGGCGGGCATCAGCAGTGCCAGGGCGGCAACATTGTTCATGAACGCCGACAGAACGGCACCGGTGCCGCCCATGATGACAATGTGCGACGCCAGCGACCGGGTTGCGTCCATCAGGTTCCTGGTTACGAACTGGATGGCGCCCGAGTTCACCAGTCCGCGCGAGATAATCAGTACCAGTGCGACGATGATCGTCGCCTCATGTCCGAAACCCGCAAAAGCCTCATCGCCGGGCACCAGCCCCAGCAGAACAGCGAGGATCAGCGCGCCGAACGCGACGAGATCGTAACGCCATCGACCCCAGACAAGGAGCGCGAGCACTGCCCCGAAAAGTCCGAACAGCATTGCCAAGTTCATTGTCATGTCGCCTCTTTAGACAGTTTCTTGGGTAAGTTCTGCTACTGCCTTCCCTGCAAATGGATTTCGATGCTATCGAGGTCAACCAAGATCGACGGCTGCCATCTCCTCTGACATGGAAGCCTCCCTGCTGATCGAGAAGACCTCAGTCGGCAGGCAAGTCAGCGAGATTGCGAAATGGACCCGTTTCGGGCGGCGCACGCCGACAGCGTTGCAGTCAACGCGCCCTGTGCTTCCCGTGGCTCATAGGCCCGGCCCTCCTTTCACCTGCACGCCCACGCCTGATCCCGCATGACGGCATAGTCGGCCAGCATGCCCGCCAGGACTGTGCCTTCGGGCAGCTCCTCCACCTCTTTCGCAGCACGGTCCAGAACTGGCTGGCTGTACGCCACCACCGGCGGGCAGACCTGGCCCGTCCGTTCAGAACTCCCCGTTGCGCAGGCGCTCAGCAAGAGCATCGCGGTCATGAGGGCGGCGGCTGGCAGCGTCCAGCATCTGGCGATGTATGTCATTTGCGTTCTCCGATGTTGAAAGCCGTTCAGCCAGCCGTCCCGTGCGTTCGCCGGCGCGGCGCAGGTTGAGGAGGAACAGGGCGATGGTGAAGGCGGCCAGCAGCAGGCCCAGCGCCTTGCGGGCCGCGCCGCTGGCGAAGAGAGATGCAATCCAGCCCATCACCGCCGCCCTCGCTTCCAGTCGTCAACCCGCGCGTGGATGGCGACGGCGATGCCGATCAGGGCCACGGCGATGAACACCCAGCGCAGGGTATCGAGGTAGGGCACCAGCGGCAGGATGGCGCTTTGCGTCTCGGCCAGAACCTCCTGCGCCACCTCGACACCGGCGGCGCCGATGGTCGCCACTCCGGCGGCCCCGCCGCCTTTCAATGTGCGGCTCTCGGCCAGCACTTCGCGCGCTGGCGGGGTTTCCGCCGCAAATGCGGTCGCCCGGATCGGGAACCGCGCACCCCATTGCCGCGCCGGACCGAGGTCGATGTGCATGAAGCCCGAGCGCGGGTAGAAGCCGAACCCCATAAATCCGACCTCGCGCGCCGCCGCCTCGAAGGCAACCGGATCGTGGTTCGTCATGGCGATGTCGAAGGCGGCGCCGTCGAGGTGCTTCGAGCGTGTCGCGCCGCCGACGGCGCGGTTGTGCTCGGGGCTGCGATAGGCAGAGCGGACGATCAGCGGCTTGCCGAGCAGATCGCGCAGCGCCTGCAGCTTGTCCAGTGCTGCAGGGTTGATCAGCAGCTTGCCGGTGCCGCGGCAGGCGATCTCAGCAGGCGAGAAGTTTGGCCAGTGCCAGGCGTTTTTGGGCACATCGCGCCAGTGGTGGTGGAAGGTCGTGGTCATGGGGTCCTCCGTGAAATTTGAGGAGAAATGGGCAGGGAAATATGCGTCCATCGCCCCGGCCTGGCGTAGAGCTTGGCAAGAGGTGATCCCATTCTTCGCCTTTGATCCCGCAATCCGAAAGATCATCTACACCACGAACGCCATCGAAAGCCTGAACCGCGTCATCCGCAAATCCATCAAGACACGGGGTTCGTTCCCGACGGACGATGCAGCCACAAAGCTGATATACTTAGCCATCCGCAATTTTGAAAAGGACGGCAGAAATGTCCGAGAATGGTTTGCCGCCCGCAATCAATTCGCTATCATGTTCGAAGAACGCTTCAATGCGTGACCGTATCTGAAACCCGCATGGGCCGGACCAGATACACAGAGTTCATGACACTCCCACTGCGCCGTGACCATCCCGAGGGCACCAGACCTCCAACCGACTGCTTCCCCTCGTTTCACGCCAAACGTACCGCTGCGCACCCTCGAAAATGGTCAAAAATTGAGGTACTCTGATGTTTTTTGGGCAACTTTAAGCAGTCATTCATCAGTGTTTGCGTCAGCCTCGGCCTTGGTTTTGTGTTCAGCGCCGGACTCATGCTCGGGCGGGCTGTAAGTGGTGAACAGCTTCAGCATCCCAGAACCGGTGTTTCGGAAGTTATGAAACGTGCCCGAAGGCACGATGCTGACATCGCCACTCGCAATGTCGCTCTCGACATCCCCGATCTTGGCCACGCCGCTGCCTGCCACGAAATAAAGCAGCTGGTCGTGCCCTTCGTGGACCTCACCGCCAATCTCGCCTCCTTCGGGAATCGCCATCAGCACAAGCTGCGCATTATCGCCGGTCCAGAGCACTTGGCGGAACTCGTCATTCTCACGGGCGAGATGAACGACGGATAACGTGAGTTTATTTGTCTCTGACATGGGGTCTCCTGTTCTTCCCAATAATGTGTCGGCAGGCGGGCTTTTCAGACTCGCATCGGCGGTAAAACGGACCGCATTCCCGCAAAGTTCCGGTGCACGTACAAAAAAGGGAAACGACGATGTCCGAGCGGAAGGACTATAGGGGACATGCGCGAGCCTCGCAACCGGCTGAGTGAGCGCTTCGGCGCACTTGTTGCCGGAACAATCAACGCTTGGAACGCGTTGCAGCAAAAATAGAAAGGTTTGGAGCGCCCACTCGGACCTATGAGCAGCTGACGACCAAGACTCATCCTAAAATTTACGTAAGGACAGGGTCGTTTGCCCGTAGTTGCGCGAGACCAACTTATTGATTTATTCGAATATACAAGATGCTGGAGCCTATTATGGAAACATCTCTCTGGATTGTCGTTGGTGCGGCGCTTCTGACCGCCATAATGACCGGTGTGGGCGCGTTGCCCTTTCTGTTCGTCAAAAACCTTGGCAAGCGCACGATCGGCTGGTCAAACGCTGCCGCGGCTGGCCTGATGCTCGCCGCAAGTCACAGCCTGATTGCCGAGGGTGTGTCGATCGACATCAAGCTGTTGCTGGTTGGTGTGCTGATCGGGATTGGCGCGATCGTTGCGGCCGACCGACTGCTGTCGAATTCCGGGGACGTCGATGTGGCCGACCTCGAAGGCGCAAACGCCACGAAGGCGCTGCTCATACTGGGGATAATGACGGCGCACTCCTTTGCGGAGGGCAGAGGTGGTCTTGGATTTTCGACCAGTTTTATGCCGCGCAGCGCTCTGACTTTG
>JAACVA010000131.1 GCA_009992615.1 Rhodobacterales bacterium | reverse complement strand
TGACGCTGGCCACGCTTGCGCTTTGGGTCGCGCAACCCGACCGAACCGTCACGGCCGTGGCCTGTGGGCTGGCGGGGCTGGCGCATCTGTGGCGACTGGCGCGTTGGCAGGGCGACCAGACCGGTGCCGAGGCGCTGGTCTGGGTGCTGCACGCCGGATATGCCTTTGTGCCGCTGGGGTTTCTGGCTGTGGCGCTGGGCCGGTTTGTCCCCGGTCTGAACCCGGCAGCGCAGCATATCTGGATGGCGGGGGCGGTCGGCCTGATGACGCTGGCGGTCATGACGCGGGCGAGCCTTGGCCACGCCGGGCGGCCCCTGCGCGCGACAGGGACGACGACCGCGCTTTATCTTGCGCTGACCGTCGCGGTTCTGGCGCGCCTGCTGGCCGGTGTTCTGCCGGGGGAAAGCTGGCCACTGCATCTTGCAGCCGGGGCTTGGATCGCGGCCTTTGGCGGGTTCGCCGTGATTTATTGGCCAATTCTGGCGCGGCCGAAAAATGCCGCTCGCGCCGTCCCGCCGCAGGGGTAACGCGATGTTGTCATGATTATGCCCTCTCACAGCTTAACCCGCCGCAATCGGCACGCGGATGGAATTGCAGGCGAAGGCGAAGAACCGGTTCTGCTTGATGTTGCGCAAGGTTGCGCGCGCCAGGTTGCGCGCGCCAGTTTGCGCGCGCCAGTTTGCGTGCCCGGATGATGCTCATCAGGTCTCGGCCATTCAGTTGTTACCTGGGCTTAACAACTGGTCCGAAATTCTGCGACTACCTCTGTTCGGCCATGAACTTATGGAATTGCGGCCGCACAGCTTCTTCCGGTACTTCACAAGTGCGGTCAGCGAAGGCCAATGGACCTCGAAAACCGCCTTTGCAAGTCCACCCCAATCATCGCCTCTTTACGTCATGGTTGTCGTCCCTCCCGTTCCGTGGCTGTAACACCACCATCTTGGCACATTGCGATGCGGACAAGGGAGGGCTGCAATCACTCCGTCTTGGATCAGGCATTAAGAAAGCGGACATTCAGGTTTTTCTTGAGGCGCCTTTATGCGGCGCCTTTCATTTCAACTATTGTGCTGATGCTCGCAGGCAATAAACACATCTGCGCCTTGGGTTCTGTAAGCAGTGCTGATCGCAGAAGGGGTGGCGCTGGCGGCGCACGCCAGCGCTCAGAGAATCTAGGCGCGATCCAGGCGTACGATTTGCTGTTTAAGATGCAATTTTTGTTTCTTCAGGGATTTCAGGTGCAAAGCATCCGTCGCAGGGCTGCGTTGCGCCATTTCGACCTTGCTGGACAAAACCTCATGTTTTTTGCGAAGTACCTCAACGTGTGAACTGACGGCCATGCTTGTCCTCCTCTTTGAGTTACGATGTCTTTAGTCCACCACAGTTTCATCGTTCTGTCACCTCCCCGTTACAAGATCTGTCTGATTTTGGGTGGACAAAGTGTCTCAAATCAAGGGTGATCCATCTCGGAGGATAGTGCGAATCGATTCGGTGTATGATTCCCTATCACCTTCGTGCGTCAAACCTTTGTGCAAAATCAACGGATTATCTAGAACAAGAGGCGTCTTTCCGCCTTTTCGTGCGGATAAAAGCACCAGCTGTGCCGGTTGGCAGGTTCTTGCCTGTATTGGTCGAATTTTAAGCGTTCCCAACCGCCCGTCGCACCCGGCCAGCAGATCGCGCAGGCGATCGGCCCGCTGGATCATCGTCAACAGGCCACCCGGACGCAGGCGCCGCGTGGCCGAATCGATCCAGGCGGTCAGAGGTGTGGGGCCGGCCTGGGCGGTTTCGCGCCCGGCATCGCGGGCTGCGGTGCGGGACGGGGCATGGAAATAGGGCGGGTTGGCAATCACATGGTCAAAGGTCTGCTGGCGCAGGGCGCTGGGCATCGCTGATAGATCGCCGGTGTGCACGGTCAGTGCGATGCGGTTTTCGGCTGCGTTTCGGCGGGCCAGATCCGCGTAAGCCGATTGCACTTCGAGCCCGCAGAGCGCCAGGCCGGGAACACGCCAGCCGAGGCACAGGCCCGCCACCCCCACACCACAGCCGAGGTCAAGCACCGATTGCCCCGGCTGGGCGGGCACGGCCGCAGCCAGAAGCACGGCATCCACCCCTGCACGATAGCCCGCGCGCGGCTGCCAGATCTGCAATCGTCCGCCGAGAAATCCGTCGCAGGTCAGGCCCGGATCAGGCGCCAAGGTCGATCCCATTGTCCTTCAACACCGCGCGGGCGCGAAACAGGTCGCGGTCCGGCACCATCAGGCGCCGCGGCAAGACCCCGATCGACCCTTCAAGGACGCTCATATGGACGTCCAGCTCAAACCAATCTATATCCTCGCCTTGAAGAAGCGCGGTTGCGAAAGCAATGAGTGTCGGGTCGCTGGTGCGGATCAGTTCCTTCATATGCGCGAGTTAAGGGCAGGCCATCCGGTTTGTCGAGCCGTCAGTTACCCAAGGGATGGAATTGCCCCGCATGAGCCTGGATCACGCCGCCGTCAAACCCCATGAGCGTCTTGCCTCGGCGCTTGCGCCGGAACTTGTGGCGGTCGACGCCCTGATCCGGGCCCGCATGGCCAGCGAACATGCCCCGCGTATTCCCGAGGTGACGGCGCATCTGATCGAGGCGGGGGGCAAGCGGATTCGTCCGATGCTGACCTTGGCTGCGGCGCGGCTGTGCGGCTATGACGGGCCGTTCCATGTGCATCTGGCGGCAACGGTTGAATTCATCCACACCGCGACGCTGTTGCACGATGATGTGGTGGATGAATCGGGTCAGCGGCGCGGTCGGCCTACGGCCAATTTGCTGTGGGACAACAAATCTTCGGTTCTGGTGGGCGATTATCTGTTCGCCCGGTCGTTTCAGTTGATGGTTGAAACCGGGTCTTTGCGGGTGCTCGACATTCTGGCCAATGCCAGCGCCACCATTGCCGAGGGCGAGGTGTTGCAACTGACGGCGGCGCAGGATCTTGCGACACTGGAAGACACCTATCTGAAGATCGTGCGCGGCAAAACGGCGGCGCTGTTTTCGGCCGCCACGCAGGTGGGCGGTGTCATTGCCGGGGCCAAAGAGGCGCAGGTGCAGGCGCTGTTCACCTATGGCGACGCTTTGGGCGTGGCGTTCCAGATGGTGGATGACCTGCTGGACTGGACCGGCGGCGCAGGCATCGGCAAGAACATCGGTGACGATTTCCGCGAGCGCAAGCTGACCCTGCCGGTGATCCGCGCCGTGGCAAAGGCGGATTCGGGCGAATGGGCGTTTTGGGTGCGCACCATCGGCAAGGGCCGCCAGGACGAGGGCGATCTGGACCGCGCCCTCGAGTTGTTGCGACACCACGCCACTTTGGACAGCACCCGCCAGACCGCTCTGGATTGGGCGGCGACAGCCAAGGAGGCGCTGACACCGCTGCCCGACTGCGAGTTGCGCGAGATGCTGTGTGATCTGGCAGATTACGTCGTCGCGCGAATCAGCTGAGTTTGAAACAAAGGTGGCGCGGACGCGCCACGACATGCCCCCACCCCCGGCTTGCGCCGGGTGCGGGTCCGTTGGCGCACCCGATCAGAGGGTTGGCGCACCAAGGCGGGCGGGGGCGATCCAGGCGCCGGGTAATTGCGCCGCAAGGGGGTGGGCCGCAGATTGGGCCGCGGCCTCGCTCGCAAACAGGCCAAAACAGGTGGCCCCCGAACCCGACATGCGCGCCAGCAGGCAACCGGGTGCGGCGCGCAGAAATAGCAATACCTGGGCAATTTCCGGGGCCAGGCGACAGGCCGCCGGTTCCAGATCATTACGCTGGCTGGCCAACCATCGGGCGAGGGCAGGGAGATCGGGCCAAGCGGGCAACGCGGCGGGCATGGCGGGGTTGTCACGCCGGCGCAGGGCGCGGAACACGGCGGGTGTCGATACAGCGCCGCCGGGATTGACCAGCAGGGCGAAGAAGGGCGGCAGAGGCGGCACATCCGACAGCCGTTCGCCAATACCGGACATCCGACAAGGGTTGGCGCGCAGGCACACCGGCACATCGGCGCCAAGACTCGTCACATCCGGTGGCATCGCCCGCCCATCCAGCCGGTTCAGCGCGCGCAAGCAAGCGGCAGCGTCGGCGCTGCCGCCGCCGATGCCTGAAGCGGTGGGCAGGTGTTTGACCAGCGAAATCGCACAGGGCCCACCCCCGGTCAGCCGCGCCGCGCGCAACACGAGGTTGCTGTCATCCGTTGGCACCCCGCCAGCCATCGGCCCGGTCACCGACAGCGACCAATCGAGTGCGGGCACGACGCGCACCACATCACCGACATCGGCAAAGGCCACCAGTGAATCCAGCAGGTGATAGCCATCGGCGCGTTGGCCCGTCACATGCAGGGTCAGATTGATCTTGGCCGGAGCAAAGGACTCAGCCGTCATGGACCACGCTCAGGGGCGGCGCGCCTTCTTCCTGCAACACCACGTCCAGCCCGACCTCAAGCTTGCGCTTGATGCGCAGCGGATCCGCTTCGCCGTCCGTTTCCGTGGGGTCGATGAAGGACAGGGCGCGTTTCCACTGGAATTGTGCCTCGCGTTTGCGGCCCACGGCCCAGTAGACATCGCCGAGGTGGTCGTTGACCACCGGGTCCACCGGCATCAGTTCGACCGCGCGCTCCATCGGCCCGACCGCATCAGCATAGCGGCCAAGGCGGTAGTAAACCCAGCCAAGGCTGTCGGTGATATAACCACTGTCGGGCTGGGCGGCGACGGCGCGCTGGATCATGTCCAGCGCCTCGTCGAGGTTCTGTTGTTTCTCGACATAGGAATAGCCCAGATAATTCAGCACCTGCGGCTGATCCGGTTGCAACGTCAGCGCCTTGCGGAAGTCGGCCTCGGCCTCGGTCCAGCGGTCGGTGCGTTCTCGGGCGATGCCCCTGGCAAAAAAGATGATCCACTGGCCCGCGGCCGGTTCGCCGATCAATTCAATCGCCCGGTCGTAGGCGCGCGCCGCATCTTCAAAGCGGTTCAGTTCGCGCAACGCGTCGCCCAGGGTGACATGAACCAATGGCAGATCGGGGCGCGTCTGGGCCAGCTGTTGAATGGCTTCAAGGGCGGCCTCGACCTTGCCGGATTTGCGCAGCGCCTCGGCCCGACCCAACTGGGCAGCGTCCGAAGCGGGGTGATCGCGGGGCACCCGGCCATAGCTTTCTATCGCCAGGTCAAAGCGTTGCAGATCTTCCAGCAGGCCCGCCGACAGCAGCGTCGCCTCGATGTGGTCGGGGCACAGATGCTCGGCCATCCGGGTATAGATCAGGGTATAGGCTTTGTTTGCCTCGTTTCCCAACGCGCTGGCGATGGTGAAGAACACCTCGGCCACACCGGCGACGGCATCGGGGGCGATGTCGAAGGGCACGGTTTCGCCCGCCTCCAGCGCTGTGATCAGCTGTTCCAGCGCGCGATCAACATCGTCACCGAACACGTCGCGCAGAACCGTCACCGCCACGTCCTGTCGGCCCAGCTGTGACAGGATCTGTGCCCGCGCGATCAGCCCACGCCGGGTGAGGCGCAGATCAGGGTCGGCCAGAACGGTTT
>JAACVA010000130.1 GCA_009992615.1 Rhodobacterales bacterium | reverse complement strand
GGCCTGGGCGCGGTTTTCGCTTTGGTCCGTGCTGGGTGAAATCGTCTGGGTCACGCTCTATGTCGGTGCGGGTTTCACCTTTGCCGACCAGCTCGAGGCGGTGGCGACAATCCTGTCCAATGCCAGCGGCGCAGCGGCCGGGCTGGTCGTCACCCTGGGCCTTGGGGCCTGGTTGTGGCGGCACAGCGCGCCCCGCCGCCGCCGCCCCCGCTGACCGGCGCAAGAGGACAGCGCCAAGCGGCGGCGGCAAAGGCAATGCCAAAGCTCTTTTCATTGGCCCCTCCTCACGGCATACCGGACAGGTAACTTCACCGGAGACCCGCCCATGGCCGTGATGGGCCGCCTTGCCGCCAGTTTCGCCATGACCGACCCGGTCTGGGACCGGCACTCCAACCCCTGGTCGGGTGCCACACGGCTGCCGGTGCTGCCGCTGTTGGCGCTGGCGATCTATGGGCGGGTGTGGATCGGCGCGTGGTGCCTGATCCCGATCGCGCTGTTGCTGGTCTGGACCTGGGTCAACCCCGGCGCGTTTCCGCCCCCGACCCATACCCGCCACTGGCTCAGCCGGGCGGTTCTGGGCGAACGTGTCTGGCTGAATGCCGGAACCGTGCCGATTCCCGGGCATCACGCCCGCGCGGCGACCTGGCTGTCGGCGCTTGCGGTGCTTGGATTGATCCCGCTGGCCTGGGGGCTGTGGGGGCTTCTGCCCTGGGCGGTCATGCTGGGCTGCACCCTCAGCGTGATGGCCAAGCTGTGGTTTCTGGATCGCATGGTCTGGCTGTTTCAGGACATGGCGGCACAGCATCCGCCCTATGGCGCCTGGTTGCGCTGATGGCCGCCTTGCCAGCCGCGGCCTGCCACCCCATATCACAGATATGTTGAAACTCACCCCTATCCTTTTGGCGGTGCTCTATGGCTTTGCGATGTATCGCTTTTCGGCCTGGCGCACCGCCCGCGAACTGAACGAGAAGTCAACCGAACTGGCTGACCCGACGCTGCGCAAGCTGACCGCGCGCATGGCGGCGGCCTTGGATCTGGACCGGATCAAGGTGCATATTTATGAGATCGAGCCGGTGAACGGCCTGGCCGCGCCGGACGGGCGCATTTTCATCACCCGCGGTTTCTATAAACGCTATCGCGCGGGCCAGGTCACGGCCGAAGAACTGGCCAGCGTCATCGCCCATGAATTGGGCCATGTCGCTCTGGGCCATTCGCGTCGGCGGATGATCGACTTTTCTGGCCAGAACGCCCTGCGCACCGCACTGGCCATGGTTTTGTCGCGGTTCCTGCCGGGAATTGGCATCTGGCTGGCGGGCATGGTGACATCCATGCTGGCCGCGAAATTGTCACGCAAGGATGAATACGAGGCTGACGCCTATGCCTCGGCCTTGCTGACCAAGGCGGGGATCGGCACAGCAGCGCAAAAATCGCTGTTCACCAAGCTTGAGGCACTGACCGGTGCCCGGGGCGGCGCAGCCCCCGCCTGGCTGATGAGCCACCCGAAAACCGCAGAACGTATCGCGGCAATCGAGGCGAACGAGGCGCGCTGGGGCTGAAACCCAGGGCGCGGCCGGTCGCCACCGGTTCTTGAACCGATGCCGCAAGTCAAGGTATTTCAGGCAAGAAAGAAACAGTTTCGGCTTCTTCTTGCCAAAAATACTCAAACCCCGCTGGCAACCAGCGCCTTGGCCAGCCGGGGAAGCCGCGCGCGTTTCAACAGCGGCTTCAGCGGCAGAGGTTCACCGGCCAGCTGTTGTGCGGTGGCATGGACGCTGGCGACAGATGCGCGGATTGCCTCGGGTGCCCGCAGATACAGGTACAGCAGAAACTGATCGGGGTCTTGCCGGGCCAATCCTTCGGCCGACAAGGTATGGCGCGGAAAATCCCTGGCATTGAAGGTGACGATCAGATCGGCCGAACCGGCAATCGCGGCGGCGAGAACGTGAATGTCGTTCAGGTCTGGCAGGCAAAGGCGCGCCAGATCGCCGTCACGGGGCAGGATGGCCGCGCGGGGCCAAGCCGCCGTCAGCAGGGCGATTTCGCCGCGTGCCACGGTTTCGGCGCCCGGGCCCAGTTTCACTGTCGCACGGGCCCATTCCTCAAGTATACGGGGCGACCACAACGGTTCGTACAGCCCGGCTTTGGCCGCCGCCAGCAGGATGTCGCGCAGCACCGTGGGAAACAGCACGCAGGCATCCAGCAGAACCTTCATCAGCCGTCCAACCGATAGAACAACGCTTTGAGATAGCCCGATTCGGCCAATTGTGGCAGTTGCGGGTGATCCGGCCCCGCCGCACCGGTGTGGATCAGTTGGGCCGCCCGCCCGGCGCGGCCAATGCCCGAATTGCAGGCGCCGCGGAACCGGCCCAGATCAACCGCATGGGAACAGGAACACAGGGCCAGAAATCCCCCCGGCGCCACGAGAGGCGTTGCCAGACGCGCGACCCGTTCATAGGCGCGCACCCCGGCCTCAAGCGCGGATTTGCTCGGGGCGAAGGCCGGCGGATCGCAGATCACCAGATCGAATTGCGCGCCCTCCGTCGCCAGCTCGGTCATGGTGTCAAAGGCATCGCCCCGGCGCGTGGCAAAGCGTTCGGCCACACCACCCGCGGTCGCACCCTGTTCGGCCAGGTCCAGCGCGGGGGCCGATCCATCGACGGCCAGCGCGCGATCGGCCCCCGCCGCAAGCGCCGCCAAGGCAAAGCCACCAACATGGGAAAACACGTCCAGCACTTTTGCGCCTTGGGCCAGCCGGGCGGCAAAGGCATGATTCGGGCGTTGGTCAAAGAACAGCCCGGTCTTTTGCCCGCCCAGCAGGTCGGCCATGTAGCACGCGCCATTCATCGGCACGGCAACTGGCCCGGTCAAGGTGCCGGTCAACAGCACGGTTTCCTCGTCCAGCCCCTCAAGCGTGCGGGCGCGTCCGGTGGCGTTTTTGACCACACTGGTCACGCCGGTCACTTCGATCAGGGCCGCAACCAAAGGCTGCAACAGCGCCTCGGCCCAGGCCGCATTGGGCTGGATGACCGCCGCATCGCCAAAACGATCAATCACAACACCCGGCAGGCCGTCGGCCTCGGCGTGGACCAGGCGATAGAAGGGAGCATCAAACAACCGTGCCCGCAGCGCAAGCGCGCGCGACAGGCGTGTGGCGAACCATGCCTGATCAATCACCGCATCGGGATTACGGTCCAGCATCCGGGCGATGATCTTGGAGTTGGGGTTCACCGCGACAAGGCCCATCGGGCGGCGCTCGCCGTCCTCCAGCAGGGCGATGGTGCCCGCAGCGAGGGCACGGGTGCGCCGGTCGATCACCAATTCATTGGCGAATACCCAAGGACTGCCGCGACGCAGCGGGCGCGGGTCGGTTTTGGGCAACAGGCGGATGGTGGGCAGGGCGATGTCATGTTCCATCGCCCTGCCCTAGCGGGTTTTTCCGCCGCGCGAAAGGGTCAGCCTGCCTGGGTTTTACCAGCGGCGCCGCGCAGCCCGGCCCAGCGGGCGGCGATCCAGAGGCGCAGGGCCTGCATAACTTCGCCAATGGCCTGAGCGCGCAACTGGCGCGCGCGGGCTTCGATCATATCAAGATTTTGTGTGGTCATCGGTTTCATCTCGTTGCCTTTTCTGCGGTGCAGTTCGTTGCTGGCAATAGGTAAAGCGGCCTGACCCATGCAACCACCGCCAAACCCACAATCCCGCCATGCGCACCGTGCAAGTGCAGCATTTCAAAAATGCACCCGTCCACCCTTTTGTTAGCGCTAAACCTGCTGTAGTGTCTTTGACTATAGATTTGCGTTTTTGAAAGGTCGTCCCATGCCGCTTCACCCCGTCATTGCCAAAGTCACTGACCGGATCATCGAGCGCAGCCGCACAGCGCGCGGCACCTATCTGGGCCGTATGGCCGAGGCCGCCGCCGAAGGACCGCGCCGCGCGCATCTGACCTGTGGCAATCAGGCCCACGCCTATGCCGCGATGTCGGACGACAAAGGCGCGCTTGCGGCGGTGCGCGCGCCCAACCTCGGGATCGTCACCGCCTATAACGACATGCTGAGCGCCCATCAGCCGTTTGAAACCTATCCTGACCAGATTCGCACCGCGGCCCGCTCGGTTGGGGCCACAGCACAGGTGGCGGGCGGTGTGCCGGCGATGTGCGACGGGGTGACCCAAGGCCAGGTGGGCATGGAGTTGTCGCTGTTTTCACGCGATGTGATCGCGCTGGCCGCCGGCGTGGCCCTTTCGCACAATACCTATGATGCGGCGGTGTACCTGGGGGTGTGCGACAAGATCGTGCCGGGGCTGGTGATCGCGGCCGCCACCTTCGGCTATATTCCGGCGCTGTTCATTCCCGCCGGTCCGATGGTCAGCGGGCTGCCCAACGACGAAAAGGCCAAGGTGCGCCAACAGTTTGCCACGGGCGAGGTTGGCCGCGATGCCCTGATGAAGGCCGAAATGGACAGCTATCACGGCCCCGGCACCTGCACCTTTTACGGCACTGCCAATTCCAACCAGATGTTGATGGAATTCATCGGGTTGCACCTGCCGGGGTCGTCTTTTGTCAATCCCGGCACACCGCTGCGCGACGCGCTGACCCAGGCGGCGGCAAAACGCGCGCTGGAAATCACCGCACTTGGCAATGATTACCGCCCCGTGTCAGACATTCTGGATGAAAAGGCCATCGTCAACGGCATCGTCGGGCTGATGGCCACGGGTGGTTCAACCAATCTGATCATCCATTTGCCGGCAATGGCGCGGGCGGCGGGGGTGCTGATCGACCTGTTGGATTTTGCCGAGATTTCCGAGGTGGTGCCACTGATGGCCAAGGTTTATCCCAATGGTCTGGCCGATGTGAACCATTTTCACGCCGCCGGGGGGCTGGGATATATGATCGGCGACTTGCTGGATCAGGGGTTGCTGCACCCGGACACAAAGACCGTGGCGGGCGATGGGTTGGCGCTGTATGCGCAAGAGCCGAAGCTGAAGGATGGCGCCTTGACATGGGAAGCCGGGGCGGGGCACAGCCTGAACGACAAGATCCTGCGCCCGGCCTCAAATCCGTTCCAGACATCGGGCGGGATGAAAGACCTGAACGGCAATCTGGGGCGCGGCGTGATGAAAGTGTCGGCGGTGGCCCCCGAGCGGCACATCATCGAGGCGCCCTGCCGCATCTTCGACGATCAGCGCGACGTGAAACCGGCGTTCCAGCGCGGCGAATTCACCGCCGACACCGTGGTTGTCGTGCGGTTTCAAGGGCCGCGCGCCAACGGGATGCCGGAATTGCACTCGCTGTCCCCCACCCTGGCGGTGTTGCAGGACCGGGGGCTGAAGGTGGCGCTGGTCACCGACGGGCGGATGTCGGGTGCGTCGGGCAAGGTGCCCTCGGCGATCCATGTGTCGCCCGAGGCGGCGCTGGGCGGGCCATTGGCACGGCTGCGCGACGGCGATGTCGTTCGGGTGGATGCGGTGGCGGGCACGCTGGATGTGATCGGCGTCGATCTGTCGACGCGCGAACCGGCCACCGCAGATCTGTCGCGCAATGGTCACGGCGTGGGGCGCGAACTGTTCGAGGTGTTCCGCCGCAACGTCGGTCTGGCCAGTGACGGGGCGGGCGTGGTCATCTGACCGCGCTGTCCCCCGGGCTCAGAACGCGCGGGTCAGCCCCAGCGACAGGGTGGTGTTGTCGTAGCCGTAAACTTCGATGCTGCTGCGGCCCACCTCATGGCTCAACTCCTGAACCGGAGCAAAGCCGCGCAGTTTCAGGTTGCGGTTATGAATCTGCGTGCCGATGGTGGTTATGTCGTTGCGGCGGGCGGTGCCAAACAGCGGCGACAGACCGTCATAACGCACCTGCGCCCGCGTCAGATCAAGCCCCAGGATCAGCCCGCGGTCAAAGCCACAGGTCAGCCCCGCCGCCATCTGGACCCGATCAAAGCTTTCCGGGGCAGCCTTG
>JAACVA010000129.1 GCA_009992615.1 Rhodobacterales bacterium | reverse complement strand
TCCGGTACTGGTTCTTTGCCGCCTTTGCGCTGTCCATCGCCGCGCGCCGGGCCGGGGGCCTGCGCGCCGCCGCCCACAGTGCGCAGCCGATCCTGCAATGTTTTCGGGGTGTCCTGCTGGCCGCGGAAATCTGTGTGATGGTCACCGCCTTTGTCTATCTCGGTCTGGTCGAGGCACATGCGATCTTTGCCAGCTATCCGCTGCTGGTCGCCGCCCTGTCGGGGCCGGTGCTGGGCGAAGTGGTGGGCTGGCGGCGCTGGGCGGCGATCGGTGTGGGGTTCATTGGTATCATGGTGATCCTGCAACCCGGCTCGGCTGTGTTCAGCCCGGCCGCCCTGATCGCCCTGTGCGCCGCGCTGATGTTTGCGGTTTATGCGCTTCTCACCCGCTATGTTGCGCGGGCAGACACCAGCGCGACCAGTTTCTTCTACACCGGCACCATGGGCGCTGTGGCGATCACCCCGGTGGGCCTGTGGTACTGGCAAGGGATGAGCGCGCCGGACTGGGGCTGGATGGCGCTGTTGTGTGTCATGGGGGCCTTGGGGCATTGGCTGTTGATCAAGGTCTACGAGGTGGCCGAGGCCAGCGCGGTACAACCCTTCGCCTATCTGCAACTGGTGTTCGCGGCGTCGCTGGGGGTGCTGGTGTTTGGCGAAGCGTTGCGCCCTGCTGTCGTTGTCGGTGTGCTGATCGTGGTAAGCGCCGGGCTGTTCACGCTTTGGCGGGAAAATCAGGCGCGTCGCAGGGCGGCACGGTGAGGCAAATCGCGCACGGATGGCGGCTGTGCCGGTTGCCACCACCCGCCGAAGTTTCTAGGCTGCCGCGCAATCGCAGCAGACGGAGATGGGCATGACACAGCGCACTGAAATCCACGGGCTCAGGGTCGATACGGCGCTGGCCGAGTTCATTGATGCCAAGGCCCTGCCAGGCACCGGGGTTGACCGTGACGGGTTCTGGGAAGGTTTTTCTATGATGTTGCACGATCTGGCGCCACAAAACCGCGCTCTGCTGGACAAGCGCGATACGCTGCAGGCGCAGATCGACCAATGGCACATCGCCCGCCGGAACCAGCCCCACGACCACGAGGCCTACAAGGCGTTTCTGGAACAGATCGGGTATCTTCTGCCCGAGGGCGGCGATTTTCAGATCGACACCGCCAACACCGACCCCGAAATCGCATCGGTTCCGGGGCCGCAACTTGTGGTGCCGATAACCAATGCCCGCTATGCTCTGAACGCCGCCAATGCCCGCTGGGGCAGCCTGTATGACAGCTTGTATGGCACCGATGCCATGGGCACCCTGCCCCCCAGAGGCGGCTATGACCGCGGGCACGGGGCGCGCGTCGTGGCGCGGGCGCGGGTGTTTCTGGACGAGGCGTTTCCGATCACCGGGGGCAGTCATGCCGATGCCCGCCGTTATCATGTGCGCGACGGCGCGCTGCTGGTGGATGGAATGCCTCTGATGGACCCGGCCAGATTTGCCGGCTATCGCGGCCACCCCAAGGCGCCCGACGCGGTGCTGCTGGTCAATCACGGGCTGCATGTCGAACTGGTGTTCGACCGCACCCATTTCATGGGCAGTCACGATCAGGCGGGTCTGGCCGACGTGCGGCTGGAAAGCGCCGTGTCAGCGATCATGGATTGCGAAGATTCTGTGGCCTGTGTCGATGGCGAAGACAAGACGCAGGCCTATGCCAATTGGCTGGGTCTGATGAAGGGCGATCTGACCGACACCTTCGACAAGGGCGGCAGACAGGTGACGCGCCGCCTGGCCGCCGACCGCACCTATAGCGCGCCGGACGGGGGCGAGATCACCATCAAGGGCCGTGCCCTGATGCTGATCCGCAATGTCGGGCACCTGATGACCACCCCGGCGATCCTCGATCGCGATGGCAACGAGGTGTTCGAGGGGCTGATGGACGCCATGATCACCACCCTGATCGCCATGCACGACCTGAAGCAGGATGGCGGCAATTCGCTGCATGGCTCGGTTTATGTCGTCAAGCCCAAGATGCACGGCCCGGATGAGGTGGCCTTTGCGGTCAGGACGTTCGACAGTGTGGAACAGATTTTGGGTCTGCCTGCCAACACCGTCAAGCTGGGCATCATGGATGAGGAACGGCGCACGTCGGTAAATCTGAAGGAATGCATCCGCGCCGCGAAATCGCGGGTGGCCTTCATCAACACCGGGTTTCTTGACCGCACCGGTGACGAAATCCACACCAGCATGGAGGCCGGGCCGTTCAGCCGCAAGGATTTCATCAAGCGCAAGGCATGGATCGGGGGATACGAAACCCAGAACGTCGATATTGGTCTGGAATGTGGCCTGTCGGGCAAGGCGCAGATCGGCAAGGGCATGTGGGCGATGCCCGATCTGATGGCGGCGATGCTGGAACAGAAGATCGAGCATCCCAAATCGGGTGCCAATTGTGCCTGGGTGCCATCGCCCACCGCCGCCACGCTGCACGCGCTGCACTACCACAAGATAGACGTGTTTGCGGTGCAAAAACGCCTGTTGGCCGGCGGACGTCGGGCCCATGTGGATTCCGTGCTGGACATTCCCGTCGCCGCCTATCGCAACTGGACCGAGGCGCAGATCCTGCATGAGGTGGAACAAAACGCCCAGGGTATTCTCGGCTATGTCGTGCGCTGGGTGGATCAGGGCGTTGGTTGTTCCAAGGTGCCCGACCTGAACAACGTCGGCCTGATGGAAGACCGCGCCACCTGCCGCATCTCGGCTCAGCATATCGCCAACTGGATGCACCATGACGTTGTCTCGCGCGATCAGGTGCGCCGCATGATGGAAAAAATGGCGGCGGTGGTTGATGGGCAGAACGCGGGCGATCCGGCCTATCGCCCTATGGCACCGGGGTTTGACGGCATCGCCTATCAGGCGGCCTGCGATCTGGTGTTTCAGGGCCGCGAACAGCCCTCGGGCTATACCGAGCCTGTGCTGCACGCGCGGCGCTTGCAACTGAAAGCCCGCTGAGGCGCATGGTCAACGGCGATGCGCCCGACACCGCCCTGCGGCGCAATGCCGTGGCGGCCCGTTCTGTTTTGACAGCACGCGCGCCGGTCCGACGGGGCCGCGCCCGATGACGAAGTCCCGCCCGCTGTGGGTGGTGTTGGGCGCGGTGATCCTGGTGTTTCACCTGGGTCTGGTCGCCTATGGTCTTGTGCCCAATCTGGTGGCGCGGCCGCTGCATATGGCGGTGATCCTGCCCTTTGTCTTTGTGGCCGGGGCGGCCAGAGGCCGGGCAAAGCTGTCGGGCACGGTGATTGCCGCTGTGGGTATCGCCTGTTGTGGGTGGATCGCCTGGAACCACGGCGCCCTGCGCAACCAGTACGGGTTCCTCGAAAGCGGCGGGCAGGTGGCGATGGCGCTGACCCTGCTGGCGATCGCAATGGAAGGGGCGCGGCGGATGATCGGCTGGCCTTTGCCTTTGGTCGCGCTGGCCGCGTTGCTGTACGGGCTGTTTGGCCAGTATGTTCCGGGTGAATTCGGCCATTCCGGCACGCCGCTGCGCAGCTTCCTGGGCACCCTGACCATTGCCGAGGGGGGGCTGTGGGGCAGCCTGACGGGCGTGTCCGTCGGGGTTGTGGCGGTGTTCGTGATCTTTGGCGCGGTGCTGAACGCCGGTGAAGCGGGACAGGGGTTCATGAACGTTGCCGCCGCCGCAGCCGGGCGGCTGAACGGCGGCGCGGCCAAGGTTTCGGTGCTGTCCTCGGCGCTGTTCGGCTCGATCTCGGGGTCGGCCAGCGCCAATGTGGCCAGCACCGGTGCAATCACCCTGCCCGCGATGACCCGGCTGGGATACCCGAAACGGCTGGCTGGCGCGGTCGAGGCCGTGGCCTCGTCGGGTGGGCAGATCATGCCGCCACTGATGGGTGCGGGGGCCTTTGTGATGGTTGAGCTGACGGGTGTGCCCTATGCGCAGATCATGATTGCCGCAATCCTGCCGGCGATCCTGTATTTCCTGGCGGTCTGGATGGGCATCAACGCCTATGCCCAGCGCACGCCGCTGCGCGGTGTTCCGGCGGACCAGCGCCCGACACGACGGGCGGTTGCGATCACATCGGGGTTTTTCGCGGTGCCCTTCGCGGTGCTGCTGCTGGCGATGTTCGGCTTTGGCTTCACGCCGCAATATGCCGCCGCGCTGGCGGTTCTGCTGGGCATGGGCGCATTGTTCTTCGACGTGCGGCCGGGGTTCGACTTTGCCCAGGGGCTGACCCGGCTGGCCGATGCCTGCATTGCTGTCGGGCGGCAGGTGGCGATGATCGGCGCGATCATTCTTTGCGCGTCGATCGTTGTCGGGGTGCTGGGCATCACCGGGCTTGGGGTCAAGCTGACGTCGGTGATCCTGTCGGGATCGGGGGGGGCGCTGTGGCCTGCGTTATTGCTGACCGCGCTGGCCTGCCTGTTGCTGGGAATGGAGGTGCCGACGACGGCGGCTTATGTGATCTGTGTCTCGGTGGCTGGCCCGGCTCTGATCCAGCTGGGGTTGCAACCGTTGCAGGCCCATCTGTTCGTGTTCTGGTTCGCCCTTCTGTCGACGATCACCCCGCCGGTCTGTGGCGCGGTGTTCATTGCGGCGGGGATGGTGGGCGAAAACTGGCTGAAGGTGGCGGTCACGTCAATGGCGCTGGGCGTCGGGCTGTATCTGATACCGCTGGGGATGATCGCCAACGAAAACCTGATTCGTCTGGCCAGCCATCCGGTGCTGGCGCTGTGGGCTTTCGTGCGGGTCGGGGTGGGGCTGAGCCTGGTGTCCTATGGGCTGATCGGCGCGGGTGGGCTGGTGCGGCGTGGCGCGCTGGTGCTGGCCGGTCTGGCGGCAATGTTCGTGAACGCAGCACTTTAGGCCCGGGTTTTTCCCCCGGCTGGGGCGCTCTCGGGCCACACGATCCTTGAGCGATAGCAGAAAATTTCAAAACGAAACTCAGCCGTCGGGATCGTCGCGCAGCAGTGCCTCCAACCCGCTGCGATAATCCGGATACAGCAGGGTTACCCCCAGTTCAGTCTTGATGCGGGTGTTGTCCACGCGTTTTGACTCGGCATAGAAACTGCGCGCCATCGGCGTCATCTCGGCCTCGTTGAACGGCACGGCGGGCGGCACCGGCAGGCCAAGCAGAATGGCCGCATGGGCGATCACGTCTTCGGGCGGTGCCGGATCGTCATCACACAGATTATAGATTGCGCCGGGATTGGGCCGGTCGATCGAGGCGGCCAGGACTTGGGCAATGTCATCGGCATGAATGCGTGAAAACACCTGATCCGGTTTGATGATCCGCCGCGCCGTGCCGTCGCGCACCTTGGCAAAGGGGCCACGTCCGGGGCCGTAGATGCCCGCCAGACGAAAGATGTGCAGCGGCAAACCGGTTTGCGCGGCCAGCGCCTGCCACTGTGATTCGGCCAGAACCCGGTGCCGGCCCCGGCGGGTGCCCGGGGTCAGTGGCGTGGTTTCATCGACCCAGCCGCCATCGTGGTTGCCATAAACCCCGGTGGTGGACAGATAACCGACCCAGGCCAGATGCGGCGCGGCTTTTGCGATGTCATCGGCCAGCGCGGCCAGCACCGGATCGCCGGTACCGTCCGGCGCGGTCGAGATCAACAGGTGGGTGGCCCGCTGAAGAGCGTCGCGCAGATCGCAACCGGGCCAGACATGCGCCGCTATGCCGGTTCTGGACAACGCCGCCGCCTTGTCGGGGCTGCGCGTTGTGCCGGTGATCTGCCAACCCCGAGGCAACAGAAGGCGAGCGAGGGCCTGTGCCGAAAACCCATGGCCAAAGCTGAGAAGGTGATGTGTCATGAACCCCAACTTGTCGCGTTTGTCGCCGGGGGCAAGGGGGAACGGCACCCACCAGCCCGCACCGACACCAGCTATACCAACGGCCCTGATCTCTGACCGCTTTGGCGTAGTCGCGGTTGGAGATGGATCGGGCG
>JAACVA010000128.1 GCA_009992615.1 Rhodobacterales bacterium | reverse complement strand
AGCCGCAGCAAACCCCGCGCGCGGGCCAGTTGATACAGCACGAACCCCACCGCAACCGATCCAATCAGAAACCGCAGAACATCGGCGTTGGCCACGGTATAAAGAGCCGCGCCAAGGCAAACGCCCGGCACAGCGCCCAGCATCATCTGCCGCGCAAGGCCCCAGTTCCAGCGTTTCCAGAACGGCCGCAGGGCCGTCACATCCATCACCATAAGAAGCGGCAGCATCAGCCCGATCGCCGCCGCAGGTTCCAGAATCAGTGCCAGGAATGGCGACGCCGCAAACGCCGCGCCCGAGCCGAATCCGCCCTTCGAAACCCCGGCGAACAGAACCGCCGGGATCGCAAAAGCAAAAAATGTAAGGTCCAGAACCATCGCGCAAATCCCCGATCCAATGCAGCCTTAGCGCCAACGCCGGGCCTGTGCCAGTCACCACCACAACGCACCACCCTTGCGCGGGGGGCGCCAAATCGCTACCCAACGCGGCATCCGACCACCACACAAGGGATCAACAAGATGGCCAGACCCAAGATTGCCCTCATCGGCGCCGGGCAGATCGGCGGAACGCTCGCCCATCTCGCCGCGCTCAAGGAACTGGGCGATGTCGTCCTGTTCGATATTGCCGAGGGCACGCCCCAAGGCAAGGCGCTGGACATTGCATCGTCCGGCCCGTCCGAAAAGTTCGATGCCGCGGTCACCGGCGCAAACGATTATTCGGCCATCGCCGGGGCGGATGTGTGCATCGTCACCGCCGGTGTCCCGCGCAAGCCGGGAATGAGCCGCGATGACCTGCTGGGCATCAACCTGAAGGTCATGAAATCCGTTGGCGAAGGCATTGCCGCGAATGCGCCCGGTGCCTTTGTGATCTGTATCACCAACCCGCTGGACGCCATGGTCTGGGCGCTGCGCGAATTTTCCGGGATGCCGCACCACATGGTCTGCGGTATGGCCGGCGTGCTCGACTCGGCTCGCTTCCGGCATTTCCTGTCGCTGGAATTCAATGTCTCGATGAAAGACGTTACCGCGTTCGTACTGGGCGGCCATGGCGACACGATGGTGCCGCTGGTGCGCTATTCCACCGTCGGCGGCATTCCCCTGCCTGATCTGGTGAACATGGGCTGGACCACGCAGGACAAGCTGGATGCGATCGTGCAGCGCACCCGTGATGGCGGCGCCGAAATCGTCGGCCTGCTGAAGACCGGCAGCGCCTTTTATGCCCCCGCCACGTCAGCCATCGAAATGGCCGAAGCCTTTCTGAAGGATCAGAAGCGCGTTCTGCCTTGCGCCGCATGGGTCGACGGCGCGCTCGGGCTGAAGGGCATGTATGTCGGTGTTCCAACGGTGATCGGCGCCGGTGGCATCGAGCGGGTGATTGACATCAAGATGACGCGCGACGAACAGGCGATGTTCGACAAATCGGTTGACGCGGTAAAGGGCCTTGTCACAGCCTGCAAGGCGATCGACGCATCGCTCGGCTGAACGGTCGGGGCAAGACTTTACCGACGAGGGGCGCCCACGGGCGCCCTTTTGGCTTTTATCCTGTCGGCCTGGCACGGTTGCCCTGTCAGCAGGCCACAGCGCTGACCGACTCGGATCGCGGCTGTGTAGAGCATTTTTGTGATCACACAATTTCCGGCTGTGATCACAAATGTTCGAATTTCCGGCAAAACCCACGTTTTCCTAGAAATAAGGCTTAAACCCTTTCGCAACACATGGCATGCACAACCCAACCACAGACAATGACAGGGGACAGCACGCCATGAACATCCACGAATACCAGGCCAAGGCCCTGCTGCGCAGCTACGGCGCGCCGGTGTCGGATGGCAGACCTGTCATGCGGGCAGAAGATGCAAAGACAGCCGCGGGCGAGTTGGACGGCCCATTATGGGTGGTCAAGGCACAGATCCACGCCGGCGGGCGCGGCAAAGGCAAGTTCAAAGAGGCTGACGCCGGCGAAAAAGGCGGCGTACGCTTGACGAAATCCGTCGCCGAAGCCGCCGAAGAAGCCAAAAAGATGCTGGGCCGCACCCTTGTGACGCATCAGACCGGCCCGGCGGGCAAACAGGTGAACCGCATCTATATCGAAGATGGGTCGGGCATCGAAACCGAGCTGTACCTCGCCCTGCTGGTCGATCGTCAGACCAGCCGCATTTCCTTTGTCTGTTCCACCGAGGGTGGCATGGACATCGAAGAGGTGGCGCACAACACCCCCGAGAAAATCCTGTCCTTCGCCGTCGATCCCGCCACCGGGTATCAGCCGTTCCACGGGCGGCGCATTGCGTTTTCCCTTGGCCTGACCGGCGGGCAGATCAAACAATGCGTGACGTTGATGGGGCAGCTGTACAAAGCCTTTGTCGAAAAAGACATGGAAATGCTTGAGATCAATCCGCTGATCGTCACCGACAAGGGCGATCTGAAGGTGCTGGATGCCAAGGTCAGCTTTGACGGCAACGCCATGTACCGCCACCCCGACATCGCATCGCTGCGCGACGAGACCGAAGAAGACCCGAAAGAACTGGCCGCGTCGAAATTCGATCTGAATTATATCGCGCTGGACGGCGAAATCGGCTGTATGGTCAACGGCGCGGGTCTGGCCATGGCGACCATGGACATCATCAAGCTGTATGGCGCGGAGCCCGCCAACTTTCTTGACGTGGGCGGCGGCGCGACCAAGGAAAAGGTCACCGAGGCGTTCAAGATCATCACCTCTGACCCGCAGGTCAAAGGCATCTTGGTGAACATTTTCGGCGGCATCATGCGTTGTGATGTGATCGCCGAAGGCGTGATCGCCGCCGTGAAAGAGGTGGGCCTCAAGGTGCCGCTGGTGGTGCGCCTTGAGGGCACCAACGTCGAGCTGGGCAAGGACATCATCCGCAATTCCGGCCTTGACGTGATCGCCGCCGACGACCTGCGCGATGGCGCGGAAAAAATCGTGAAGGCGGTCAAGGGGTAAACGCAGGGCGGGGTGCGCCCCGCCGCGCTGTCTGATCGGTGGGGTGGGCCCCACACCACAACAAGCTTTCCAAGGAGGCCCCATGGCCATTCTCGTAGACGAAAACACCAAAGTCATCTGTCAGGGTTTCACCGGCAGCCAGGGCACGTTCCACAGTGAACAGGCCATCGCCTATGGCACCAAGATGGTGGGCGGCGTCACCCCCGGCAAAGGCGGGATGACGCACCTTGACCTGCCGGTCTTCAACTCGTGCCACGAAGCGGTGGCGAAAACCGGGGCCAATGCCACGGTCATCTATGTGCCGCCCCCCTTTGCCGCCGATTCGATCCTTGAGGCACTGGATGCCGAGATCGAATTGATCATCTGCATCACCGAGGGCATTCCGGTGCTGGACATGATGAAGGTGAAACGCGCGCTGGATGGGTCGAAATCGCGGCTGATCGGGCCGAACTGCCCCGGCGTCATCACACCGGGTGCCTGCAAGATCGGCATCATGCCCGGCCACATCCACACGCGCGGCAGTGTCGGCGTCGTGTCCCGCAGCGGCACCCTGACCTATGAGGCGGTGAAGCAGACTTCTGACAGCGGCCTTGGCCAGTCCACTGCGGTGGGCATCGGTGGTGATCCGATCAAGGGCAGTGAACACATCGACATCCTTGAAATGTTCCTGGCCGACCCGGAAACCGAAAGCATCATCATGATCGGTGAAATCGGCGGCAATGCCGAAGAAGACGCCGCGCAATTCCTCGCCGACGAACGCCGCGCAGGGCGCTGGAAACCCACCGCAGGCTTCATCGCCGGGCGCACCGCACCCGCAGGCCGTCGCATGGGCCATGCCGGGGCGATCGTGGCTGGTGGCAAAGGCGGCGCCGAGGACAAGATCGAGGCGATGAAAGCCGCCGGGATCGTCGTCGCCGACAGCCCAGCCGGCCTGGGCGAAGCGGTGCTGAAGGCGATCAAGGGCTGATTTTTCGACACCGGCGGGAGGGTTGATACCTTCCCGCATCCCCCCACGTGCGTATCGCCAAAAGGATACACATCACGCCAATGACCTTCGCCAACGCCATCCGCACATGCCTGCGAAAATACGTCACCTTTTCGGGCCGGGCCAGCCGATCTGAATATTGGTGGTTCGTATTGTTCATCGTGCTTGGGTCGATCGTTCTGGCGCTTGTCGATGGTGCGTTGTTCGGTACGACCATCGTCGACACCGCGCCCGGTGCGGTTTCGGTGCAAACCGACGGCCCGCTTGCGACGCTGTTCAGCCTTGCCACCCTTGTGCCTGCTCTTTCCGCGGGTTGGCGGCGGATGCACGATACCGGGCGTTCCGGCTTGTATCTGTTGTATCCGCTGATCGTGATGGTCGGGCTTGCCGGTGTACTGTCGTTCTTTGGCGGCATCGGCGCGTTGGACGATGGCACAGACGTGGGGCTGGCTGCGTTCATTCTTGTTCCAGCGATGATCATTCTGGCGATTTCGCCGCTTCTCGTGCTGTGGTGGCTGGCCCGACCCAGCCAGCGCGGCGCCAATTCCTTCGGCCCCAACCCCCATGAGGTGCACCAATGACCGACCAATCCGCAAATGACGTGTTCCACGCCTCAAGCTTCATGCAGGGGCACAATGCTGAATACCTGGAACAACTGTACGCCCGCTATGCCACCGACCCTTCGGCGGTGGACGAGTCATGGCGCGCCTTCTTCAAATCTCTGGGCGATACCCCCGCAGATGCCCGGGCCGAGGCGGCGGGCCCGTCATGGGCGCGCCCCGACTGGCCGCCCCAGCCCACCGATGATCTGACCGCCGCGCTGGACGGTCAGTGGCCGGTGCCCGCAGCCGAGCCCAAGGCCGCCGCCGCCAAGATTGCCGCCAAGGCCGAATCGCAAGGCGTCACCCTGTCGGACGAACAGATCAAGCGCGCCGTGCTGGACAGCATCCGCGCCCTGATGATCATCCGCGCCTATCGCATCCGCGGTCATCTGGCCGCCGATCTCGATCCGCTGGGTCTGAAGGAACAGGCCGCCCACCCCGAACTTGACCCGGCGTCCTATGGATTTTCCGCCAAGGACATGGATCGCCCGATCTTCATCGACAATGTGCTGGGCCTGGAAATCGCCACCATGGGGCAGATCCTCGATCTGGTTCGGCGCACCTATTGCGGCACCTTCGCGTTGCAGTACATGCATATTTCCGACCCGGAACAGGCCGCGTGGCTGAAAGAGCGGATCGAAGGATATGGCAAGGAAATCGCCTTTACCCAGAATGGCCGCAAGGCGATCCTGAACAAGCTGGTCGAGGCCGAAGGGTTCGAGAAATTCCTGCATGTCAAATACATGGGCACGAAGCGGTTTGGCCTCGACGGGGGTGAATCCCTGATCCCGGCAATGGAACAGATCATCAAGCGCGGCGGGGCTCTCGGGGTTAGAGACATCATCATCGGGATGCCCCACCGCGGGCGCCTGTCGGTTCTGGCCAATGTGATGGGCAAACCCTATCGCGCGATCTTCAACGAATTTCAGGGTGGCAGCTTCAAACCCGAAGACGTGGATGGCTCGGGCGATGTAAAATATCACCTCGGCGCTTCATCGGATCGTGCGTTCGATGGCAATTCGGTGCACCTGTCGCTGACTGCGAACCCCTCGCACCTCGAGGCGGTGAACCCCGTCGTTCTGGGCAAGGCCCGCGCCAAGCAGGACCAGTTGAACGACACCGACCGCACCCAGGTGTTGCCGCTGCTGCTGCATGGTGACGCGGCATTCGCCGGTCAGGGCGTCGTGGCCGAGTGTTTCGCCCTGTCGGGTCTGCGCGGGCACCGCACCGGCGGCACGATCCACATCGTGGTGAACAACCAGATCGGATTCACCACCGCACCGCACTTCAGCCGTTCGTCGCCCTATCCCACCGACAACGCGCTGGTGGTCGAGGCGCCGATCTTTCACGTCAACGGCGACGACCCCGAGGCGGTGGTCCATGCCGCCAAGGTGGCCATCGAATTCCGTCAAAGGTTCCACAAGGACGTGGTGATCGACATTTTCTGCTATCGCCGGTTCGGCCACAACGAGGGGGATGAACCGATGTTCACCAACCCCCAGATGTACAACCGCATCAAGAAACAGAAGACGACACTGACCCTGTA
>JAACVA010000029.1 GCA_009992615.1 Rhodobacterales bacterium | reverse complement strand
GCCGGGCATCGGCATCAAGACGGCGGCCCTGCTGATCAATGAATACGGCGATCTCGACACGCTGTTGGCGCGTGCGGGCGAAATCAAGCAGCCCAAGCGCCGCGAGGTGTTGCTGCAACACGCCGATCAGATCCGCCTGTCGCGGCGTCTGGTGCAGTTGGACTGCGACATGGCATTGGATTACAGCCTCGACAGCCTGGCAGTGCGCCCGCCCGTGGCCGACGATCTGCTGGCCTTTCTGACGACAATGGAGTTTCGCACGATCAGCAAGCGGGTGGCAGACACCCTGGGCGCATCGGCCCCGGTGATCCCCGAGGCGCCGACGCAGCCCATGGCAGACGCCCCCGCGCCCGTCGCCTTTGACGCCGCCAGCTATGAAAAAGTGTCTGACGCAACCGCCTTGCAGGTGTGGATCGACCGCGCCCATGGCCGGGGCTGGGTGGCGGTGGATACCGAAACAACATCGCTGGATGAAATGCGCGCCGATCTGGTTGGCATTTCCCTTTGTGTCGAGCCGGGGCAGGCCTGTTACATTCCCTTGGCGCACCGTGCGTCGGCGGGGGGCGATCTGTTCGGGTCCGATGCCTTGGCCGAGGGGCAGATGCGGCTGGACGCGGCCTTGGCCGTGCTAAAGCCACTGTTGGAAGATCCGGCCGTTCTGAAGATCGGCCAGAACATGAAATACGATGCAAAGATGTTTGCACGCTATGGCATTGCCGTTGCGCCGATCGACGACACGATGCTGATGTCCTATGCGATGCACGCGGGGTTGCATGGCCACGGTATGGATGCGCTGTCCGATCGCTATCTCGGGCACATGCCGATCCCGATCAAATCGCTTTTGGGCAGCGGCAAGGCGATGAAAACCTTTGACCGGGTGCCGGTGGACGACGCGGTGAACTATGCCGCCGAGGACGCCGACATCACTCTGCGCCTGTGGCAGCTGTTCAAGCCGCAGTTGCACCGCGCCCGGGTGACCACCGTCTATGAAACGCTGGAACGGCCTCTGGTGCCGGTGCTGGTGCAGATGGAAATGCATGGCGTGCAGGTGGATCGTGACACGTTGTCGCGCATGTCCAACGCATTCGCGCAAAAGATGGCGGGGCTTGAGGCGGAAATTCACGCGCTGGCCGGGCGCCCCTTCAACGTGGGCAGCCCAAAGCAGTTGGGCGAGATCCTGTTCGATGAAATGGGCCTGCCCGGCGGCAAGAAGGGCAAGACCGGCGCCTATGCCACCGGTGCCGATGTCCTTGAGGATCTGGCGACCGAGCATGATCTGCCGGGGCGCATCCTCGACTGGCGGCAGCTTTCAAAGCTCAAATCCACCTATACCGATGCCTTGCAGGATCACATCAATCCCGAAACCGGGCGGGTGCACACATCCTATTCCATCGCCGGGGCGATCACCGGGCGGCTGGCCTCGACCGATCCGAACCTGCAAAACATCCCTGTGCGCAGCGAAGAGGGCCGCCGCATCCGCGAGGCGTTTGTTGCGCCAAAGGGCAAGCGTTTGGTGTCACTGGACTATTCCCAGATCGAATTGCGCATCCTCGCGCATGTGGCGAATATCGAGACGCTGAAACAGGCGTTCCGTGACGGGCAGGACATCCATGCGATGACCGCCAGTGAAATGTTCGATGTGCCGCTGGATCAGATGACGCCCGATGTCCGGCGGCAGGCCAAGGCGATCAATTTTGGCGTGATCTATGGCATTTCCGGTTTCGGTCTGGCGCGCAACCTGCGGATCCCGCGGGATCAGGCGCAGGGATTCATTGACCGCTATTTTGAAAGGTTTCCGGGCATCCGCGCCTATATGGATGACACCGTGGCCTTCGCGAAGGACCATGGATACGTCAAAACGCTGTTCGGTCGGCGGATCAACACGCCCGAGATCAATGCGCGCGGCCCCGGTGCGGGCTTTGCCAAGCGGGCGGCGATCAATGCGCCGATCCAGGGCACGGCGGCCGATGTGATCCGCCGTGCCATGGTGCGGATGCCCGGCGCGATTGCGGCATTGCCCGCGAAGATGCTGTTGCAGGTGCACGACGAATTGTTGTTCGAGGTCGACGAGGCGGCGGTCGATGATCTGATCACCGTGGCGCGCGACGTGATGGAGGGGGCAGCGGCCCCGGCGGTGCATCTCGACGTGGCGCTTGACGTCGAAGCCGGGCAGGGGGTCAACTGGGCCGAGGCGCACTGAGGGCGCTGTTCACATGATCCGGGGTTTGGCGATACCGGGGTCGCGCGCCGTCTCGGGCCCGTTCCACAGCCGCGCGATATAACGTTCGCCGGTGTGGCCGGTGCTGGCATCGGACGCCAGCCGAAGGATTGGCGCGCGCATCACGCCGGGGCACAGCAGGTAGCCATCGGCGCCTTTGCGATCAGGGGACGGGGGCAGCAGATCGGTATCCGCCGCGCCGCCGGGCAACAGCACGTTCACATCCACGCCACTGCCGGCGAGGTCTTGCGCCCAGATCCGGCTGGCCGCCTCAAGAAACGCCTTGGCCGCGCCGTAGGGGCCAAACCCCGGCGCAACCGCCGCCGCCAGACCCGACGCGATGGTGACAATGGCCGACGCGCCGCCCCGCAAGCGCCGCCTGCGTGGCCAGAAATCCACCGCGGTGGTTGGCGCCCATCACCTCGTCAAAGGTGGCGATGTCCAGCTCGGCCAAGGGGCGCCGTGGGGCCGAAAAACCCGAAAGGTTGACAAAGCCGCCAATGGCACCCAGCCCGCCGAAACCGCCCAAGGCAACCAGATGTCTTGCGGGGATCTTTGGCTGTTTCACTTCTCTCTGTTTCCCTGGCGTCAGAAATTTGTCCAGACAAATTTTTTCTTGACGGACGGTTTCGACATCGTACCGTCATCCGATTAACAGGCGAAGCAGCGTCATGGCGGACGGGGCAGAGCGGGTTCTGGTGGCGCGGGCGGGTTCTGATCGGTGCCGATGGCGCGCGGTCCGTGGTGCGCAAATCGCTGCCGGTGAATTTCGAGGGGATGACGATACCGGAAATCTTCCTGTCGATGTCCACGCCGTTTCGATACGATCTGACGATGCCGGATCTGGCCAACATTTCGTACATCAACGATCCGACGGAATGGTTGGTGCTGTTGCGCAGGCCGACGCTGTGGCGCGTGCTGTTGCCCACCGACCCGAACCAGAGCGATGCACAGATCTTCGACCCCGAGCGGATCGAGGCGCGGTTGCGGCAGGTGCTGCCGTCGCCCGAACCCTACGGAATTGCGCACAAGACCGCCTATCGCGTGCATGAGCGGGTTGCCGACAAATCGGTGCACGGGCGGATTTTTCTGGCCGGCGATGCGGCACATCTGAACGACCCTCTGGGCGGTATGGGGATGAATGGCGGCATCCATGACGCGATCAACCTGACCGGCAAGCTGGCCGCGGTGTGGCAGGGCGCCGATCTGTCGCTTATGGGGCGGTACGAGCGGCAGAGGCGCAAGGTGGCGATCGAAACGGTACAGGCCCAGGCCCTGCGCAACCGCAAGGTTCTGAACGAAACCGATCCGGCGCGTCGGGCGGCATACCACGGCGAACTGCGCGCGACGGTGGCCGATGCCGTGGCGAACAGGGCCTATATGATGAAATCCTCGATGCTTCAGTCGCTGCGCGATCTGGTGGGGGGGATCGGTATGTGCAACGCACCAATTTGTCACTTCAGGATCGTCAGCCATGAAGATGCCGGAAAAGGCGGATTGATGGGGAACATGGGAAACAACCATGTCTAAAGACGCATTGGGATGGCGCTGTAAATACGCGGTGGTGGCGCCCAACACCAACACCATCGTGCAACCGGATATGGAGGCGTCCCGCCCCGCCGGTGTCACCAACCATTTCGGCCGCATCCATGTGCCCAACATGCGCGTGACCAGTGACGATGAATTTGTCGCGCTGGTCGATGCCATCGGCGCCACCCTGAATGATGCGGTGGACCGCTGTATGACGTGTCAGCCCGATTATCTGGTCATGGGCATGTCGGCGCTGATGTTCTGGGACGGTCGCGCGGCCAGTGAAAAGCGGATGCAGAATCTGGCCGATTACTGTGGCGTGGGCGTGTCGGCAGGCAGTTTTGCCTGCGAGGCGGCGCTGAACACCACCAGCGCGAAACGGATCGCAGTATTTCTCCCTATTTTCCGGTGTCAGACAAGAACGTGACGCTGTTCTTTCAGGACTGCGGCTTCGATGTGGCCCGATTTCGCGGGCTGAAATGCCCCAGCCCCGTTGCGATTGCCGAGGTTCAGCCCGACACGCCGCGCGCCATCGTGCAGGAGATGGACGACGACAGCATCGACGCCTTCGTGCAGGTGGGCAGCAACCCGTCGATGGTCGCCCTGTGCCGCGAGATGGAGGCGGACGTGGGCAAGCCCTTTGTCGCCATCAACGCCGCCACCTATTGGCACGCCCTGCGGGCCGTCGGCATTGCCGATCAGTTTGCGGGCCACGGGCCATTGTTTGAAAAACACTGAAAACGGGGAGAGATAAGATGAAGATGACCAATATTTGGGGGGGCGCGGCGGTTCTGGCGCTGCTGGCCGGTACGGCCACGGCACAGGTGGCGGCGCTGGGCGATTTCATCACCAAGGCATACCTTGCCAACGGCGGTCTGACCCAGGATGACATCGAGGATGTGGCGGTGCCGAATTTCCCGCGCATGTGGGCCAGCTTTGCCGAGGGCACCAGCGACGTAACCATCGTTGTCGTCGGTGCGGGCAACAGCCGCGAATGCGACGCCACCTTCGGCATCAAATATCTGTCCTATGACGACAGCCCCGAGGCGATTGCCGCAATGAACGAATATTTGCCGCAGTCATACCTGCAAACCCTGGACGAAACCAGCGGCATCCCCGGCATCACCGAACCCACCAATGTGAACGTGTTCGATTACGTTTTCTTCGCCGGGGCCGATGTCAGCGACGACATGGTGTACACCGCCACCAAGGCGCTGTGGGAAAAAGAGGCGGCGTTGCTGGGCGGCGGGCCGGTCTGGCTGGACTTTGCCAAGGAACAGATGGGCAGGACAATGGGTTGGGCGTATCACCCCGGCGCCATCCGTTTCTATGAGGAAATGGGCGTCTGGAACCGCTGAGGCCACACGGGGGGCGCGTTCATGGCCAGCACTGCGGATGAGGATGACATTGCCGCCCTGACCGGCCGTCTGGGGCGGATTGTGGCCGGCATGGCGGCGCTGGTCACCCTGACGGCGATCCTGTGGTCGTCCAGCCTGCCCCTATGGGTGGGCTGGCGGCTGTATTCGGAACAGGTGCTGGTGGTGGCGCTGGCGCTGGCCATCACCTTTCTGACCCGGCCCGCAGGGCGGGCGCCGGGCAGGTTCGACAAGGTGGCGGCGGCGGTTTCGTTGGGCTATGGTGCCTATATGACAGTGTGGTTTCCGGTGCTGTCGCAGAACGTGTTCTATCACCCCACCGAGGCGCTG
>JAACVA010000346.1 GCA_009992615.1 Rhodobacterales bacterium | reverse complement strand
ATCGGCCCAGGCCGGCATCTTTTCCATCACGCAGCCCCTTTGGCGTCAGCGCCAACCGCTACCATTTGCAGGCCGCACGCAGAGGCTTAAGGGCCTCTTCCAAACCTGCTAAATGCATGGTGAATTCCAGCGGAGACTCGTTGAACGGTGTGACGCGGAAAACGATGGTCTGGCCCGTCATCAGCAGCTTGATGAAGGAAGTCGGGGCACTACCATCCCACAAGCCAAGAGCCATGTTATCGGTGGATTCCTGCATGTTCACCTTGGCCGCTTTCCGATCATCGATTCGATAGGTCACCGTGCCGTAACCCTGAATGCTGGCCAAAAAGTGCTCGTTGACCGTCAAGAGCACATTCGTTTTCGACTCCTTACAGCGCAGCAGAAGCTTGGCCTTTCCAGGCCCGCCGAAACGGCCCGGAATGGACTCCTGGGAATCCAGCCAGAGAAACACGCTTTCGCTGTCGTCCATCTGCGACGTGTCCGTGGTAACCACCCAGTCGCCTGTCCCCGCAGTTACAGACTCCGCCGGAAGTGGCGGCGCAATCTCGGCGATCACCAGAGGGGTATCGGATGTTGCCGACCCAAAACTAACGCAAACGCCTGTCTCATGGGCGAGTAGTTTACCCCCCTTCGACACGTCAAGCGACTGGTCGGTGGGAAGGAAAGCGAAGTCGTATCCATCGACCGAGGCAGTATGCTTTTCTCCGGTCTTGGTCGCCGGGGCGACGGGCACCTCTGGCCGCCCACCGATCATCGCAGTCGAGGGCAGGCGCGCGGCCTCGGGGTAGTGAAATACGACCGTCGGCAATGTTGGATACTTGCAGGCGAGTGTCGTTTCTGCATTTCCGGCGCTGGCGCAAACTGCGCTCAGTAATGCAAGGGCAAGTTTCCGTTTCATTCGACGATCCTCTCGTTTTATTCGCCCACACCCGCCATCAGCAGCCCCAGCTCGCGCTCGCTGGTGGTGGCGGGGTCGCGTTCGCCCATGATGCGGCCATCGAACATCACCGCGATGCGGTCGGCGAGCGACATGATCTCGTCAAGCTCGACCGAG
>JAACVA010000028.1:4296-6151 GCA_009992615.1 Rhodobacterales bacterium | reverse complement strand
CGAGGTTGCCGTTGTCGGGCCACGAGTTGAGCGGCGCAAAGCGCTGGGTGCCCGAGGTGGCGCCGCCGCGCCCGTCAGCTGTGCGATAGGTGCCGGCACTGTGCCAGGCCATGCGGATGAAGAACGGGCCATAGTGCCCATAATCCGCCGGCCACCACTCCTGACTGTCGGTCATCAGCGCGGCCAGATCCGCCTTCAGCGCCGGCAGGTCCAGCTGCCGGAACGCATCGGCATAGTTGAAATCTGCGCCGATAGGATCGGACGCCGGGGCGTTCTGGTGCAGGATCCGCAGGTTCAACTGGTTTGGCCACCAGTCGCGGTTGCCGCGTACATTGGCGCGCGCGTGGGCTGCGCCGCCGTGCATCACCGGGCATTTGCCGATATCGTTGCCGTCCATGACAGTCTCCGATTGTTGGTTCACAAATTCATGCAGGGCCGCGACCCCGCAGAGATATGATGCTGATAGCATCTTAGTGCCATTGGTTTAAGTTGCATTTCCTAATTGCACCGATAATTTGAAGTTATGACAAACATCACCCTGAAACAGTTGCGCTATTTCGAATCTCTGGCACGGCATGGCCATTTCGGGCGCGCCGCCGATGTCTGCGCCATCTCGCAACCGGCACTGTCGGTACAGATTCGCGAACTTGAGGGCCATCTCGGCCAAACCTTGTTTGAACGCGGTCCGCGGCAGGTGCGTCTGACCGCCTTTGGCGAGGATTTTGCAAGCCGCGCCCGCGACATCCTGCGCGCGGTGGATGAATTGGGCGATCTGGCCCGCGCCGCGCGGGGTGGGTTGGTGGGGCGGCTGCGGCTGGGGGTGATTCCCACCATTGCGCCTTACCTGTTGCCCGCACTTGTCGCGCGGCTGGCCGCCAGTCACCCGGCGCTGGATCTGCATGTGCGCGAAACCGTCACCCCCCGCCTGATCGAGGAATTGGGCCAGGGTCGGCTGGACGCCGCCATCGTCGCACTGCCTCTGGCCGATCCGGGATTCGCCGAGCGGGCGCTGTTCCGTGAAAACCTGGTGCTGGTGCGCCCACTGGCCCAGGCCGATGATCCGGTGCCCAGCCGCGAGGCGCTGCGCGACATGCGGCTTTTGCTGTTGGAAGAGGGGCATTGTTTTCGCGATCAGGCGCTGTCTTTCTGCAACCTGACCGGTTCGCAGCCCCATGCCGGGCTGGATGGCAGTTCACTGTCAACGCTTGTGCAACTGGTGGGGGCGGGAATCGGGGTGACGCTGATCCCGGAAATGGCGGTGCCGGTGGAAACCCGGTCGGCGCCGGTTTGTGTCGGTCGGTTTGCCGCCCCACAGCCGGCGCGCACCGTTGGGCTGATCTGGCGCGCCAGCAATCCGCTGGCACCTCGTTTCGAGGAACTGGCCGAGGCGGTGCAACAGGCTGCGGCGCCGGTATTGTAAGCCGCGCAAACGTGTCTGGGACTTTGCGGGCGATCGGTCTATAACGGCGACTGCCAAGCCTGACAAAAACACTTTGGCGGGGCGATATCTGAGGACAGGGCATGACGGACAAAGGGATCGACACCGTGTTTGACCGTGAAATCGGCGGTGAACCCGATCACGGATCGCGTCGGAAAACTGATCGGCAAACGGGGTGGGGGCTGACTGTTGGCGGCGTTGCGATTGCGCTGGTCTGTGCCTTGCCGCACATCGGCGTTCTGGCGGCGGCGCTGACCGGATCGTTCGACACGCTGTTGCATCTGGCCGATACGGTGCTGGGCGGTTACACGGTGACCACGCTGTCGCTGGTGCTTTTGGTGGGCAGCGGCACCTGTGTGATCGGCACCGGCACCGCCTGGCTGGTCACGATGACCCAGTTTCCGGGCCGCCGCTGGC
>JAACVA010000028.1:0-4231 GCA_009992615.1 Rhodobacterales bacterium | reverse complement strand
GTCCTCGATCATCCGGGCATCGTGCAAAGCACTTTGCGCGGCGTCATGGGCTGGGGTCCGCGCGATTACTGGTTTCCCCAGATCCGGTCGCTGGGCGGGGCGGCGATGATGCTGACGCTGGTTTTGTATCCCTATGTCTATCTTTTGGCGCGGGCGGCGTTTTCGGCGCAAAGCGCCACCACGTTCTATGCTGCGCGCTCGCTTGGCCGCTCGCCGCTGTCGGCGTTCCTGTCGGTGTCGTTTCCCATGGCGCGGCCCGCCATCGCCGCCGGTGTGCTGCTGACGGCGATGGAAACGATCGCCGATTTCGGCACCGTATCCTATTTCGGGGTGCAGACCTTTGCCACCGGCATCTACACCAGCTGGTTTTCCATGGCCGACCGGGCGGCGGCGGCGCAGCTGTCGCTGGGCTTGCTGACATTTGCGTTGTTGCTGGCGCTGTTCGAGCGGATCAGTCGGGGCGGCGCCCGCTATGCCAGCGGACGCAGGCAGGAACCCATGGCACGCATTCCGCTGGGCCGGGGCAAGCAGGCGCTGGCGCTGGCTCTGTGCGGTCTGCCGGTGTTGCTGGGGGTGGTTCTGCCGGTGATCGCGCTGGTGGTCATGGCGCTGAACGGACAGCAGAACCTGTTCAGCGCCCGCTATGTACAGTTCATCCGCAACACGCTGACCCTGGCCAGCGTTGCCGCCGCGATCACCGTCGCGGCGGCGATCCTGCTGGGGGCGTTTCACCGACAGGTCGGTGGGCGGCTGGCGGCGGTGGCGGTCTATGTGGGGCGCATGGGTTATGCGGTGCCGGGCGGGGTGATCGCGGTGGGATTGCTGGTGCCGCTGGCGGCGTTCGACAATGCGCTGGACGGATGGATGCGCGACACATTCGATGTGTCCACCGGGCTGTTGCTGACCGGTTCGATCTGGGTGCTGATCGCGGCCTATATGATCCGCTTTCTGGCGGCGGCGCTGGGCGCATATGAGGGCGGCATCGCGTCGGTCAGCGGCAACATGGATTCGGCGGCGCGCGTGCTGGGGCAGGGGCCCTGGGGCGTGCTGCGCCGGGTTCATGTGCCGATCCTGACGCCCAGCCTGCTGACCGCTGCGCTGATCGTCTTCGTGGATGTGATGAAGGAACTGCCCGCCACCCTGATCATGCGGCCTTTCAACTTTGACACCCTTGCCGTGCAGGCCTTTCGCCTGGCCAGCGATGAACGCCTGGAAGGCGCCGCCGTGCCCAGCCTGGTGATCGCCGCCATCGGCCTGATCCCCGTGGTGCTGCTGTGCCGCAGGGTGGGGCGGGACGGATGAGCGGGGCGGTCCAATCCGATTGCCCGGGCCTGCCTGCGTCGTCTGACGGGATTGTGGAAACAACATCATCCTCAATCAAAACGCCCGCGGGTCACGATCATGTGGTGGGGCCACGCGCTAGGGGCTGACCGTGATCCGCTGACGCAGCACCTGTCCGGTGGTGTCGAAGATCAGGATTTCGTTCCCCGCAACAACGGCCAGCCAATCCGGCCCCCGGGTGAAGGCGGTGGCGCGGGTGCCGTCGGGCAGGGCGATGCTGTCGGGCAGGGCCAGCAGCGGCACAGGCGTGGGGAAGCGGGTGACAAACAGCCAGATCAGGACTATCAGCCCGACCAACATCGTGCCGGTCAGCCCCGTGACCAGCACGCGCAGGAACCGCAGCATCCGCTGTTGTTCAGGATCAAGCGGAGTGTCGTCCATGGTTGAACCATCCCTCAGGGTCGTGATTTCGGACACACCGCCCGCCCGTCTTGATAAGGCACTGGCGCTGGACGTGCCAGAGGCGGCGCATCTGTCACGATCACGGTTGGCGCGGCTGATCGCCGGGGGGGCGGTGCGGGTCAACGGCTGCGTTGTGGCCGATCAGAAGGCGCGCGTCGCGGCGGGCGATGTCGTGGAGATTGACCTGCCCCCGGCCGAGGACAGCTATATTGCCGCCGAACAGATTGACCTGACCATCGTATATGAGGACGATGACCTGATCGTCATCGACAAACCGGCGGGCATGGTGGTGCATCCGGCGCCCGGTTCGCCCAATGCCACGCTGGTCAATGCGTTGTTGCACCATTTCGGCGGTGATCTGTCGGGTGTGGGGGGCGCAAAGCGACCGGGCATCGTGCACCGCATCGACAAGGACACCAGCGGCCTTCTGGTGGTGGCGAAAAGTGATCGCGCACATCACGGCCTGGCCGCGCAGTTCGAGGCGCACAGCGCGCGGCGCCATTACCTGGCGGTGTGCCACGGTGCGCCAGATGCGTCAGACCCACGGCTGCACGGCACCCGTGGCATCAACTTTGAGCTGGGCGGCGTGATGAAGATCACAACCCACCTCGCCCGCCACAAGACCGACCGGCAGCGTCAGGCGGTGCTGTTTCAGGGCGGGCGCCACGCGGTGACGCGGGTCGAAACGCTGGAACGGTTCGGCACGCCGGTGGTGGCGGCGCTGGTTGCCTGTCGCCTGGAAACCGGGCGCACCCATCAGATCCGGGTGCATATGGCCCATGCCGGGCACGCCTTGATCGGCGACCCCACCTATGGCGGGCGGCGCAAGATTTCGGCAAAGGCGGTGCACCCCGAGGCTTTGGTGCAGGTGCAGGCGTTCAAACGTCAGGCGCTGCACGCCGCCAGCCTGGGCTTTGCCCACCCCGCCACAGGCGAAGAAATGACGTTTGAGGCGCCGCTGCCCCGCGACATGATCGCCTTGATCGACGCGCTGCGTCTGCCTGCGGTCTGATAATCCGTGGCCCACACGCCCTTTGAGCGCTGAAATGTCCCGCACAATGCTGTGACAAATGGTGTCGTGACTGGAACCTTTGGGCCGGCAATGGTCCTCTTATGGTATGGGTGACACACAGCGGTTGTTGTGCTGAACCGCCCAGTTTAGTAAAAGCATGTTAACGTCCGCAACATTCGGCGCGTTGAACAGGGGATGAAACAGATGGCGACTTATGCAAACCTTCCCGCACCGTCCCCGGAACAGGGGCTGAACCGGTATTTGCAGGAAATCCGCAAATTTCCGATGCTGGAGCCGGAAGAAGAATACATGCTGGCCAAACGCTGGGCCGAGGATGGCGACACCGAGGCGGCGCATAAGATGGTCACGTCGCACCTTCGGCTGGCGGCGAAGATCGCCATGGGATACCGCGGCTATGGTCTGCCGCAGGCCGAGGTGATTTCCGAGGCCAACGTCGGCCTGATGCAGGCGGTCAAGAAATTCGACCCCGAAAGGGGGTTTCGGCTGGCGACCTATGCGATGTGGTGGATTCGCGCGTCGATCCAGGAATATGTCCTGCGGTCATGGTCGATGGTGAAACTGGGCACCACCAGCGCGCAGAAAAAGCTGTTCTTCAACCTGCGCAAGGCGAAATCGCGGATTGGTGCGTTGGAAGATGGCGATTTGCGCCCCGAACATGTCAAACGGATCGCCCATGATCTGAGCGTGACCGAGGCCGAGGTGATTTCGATGAACCGTCGCCTTTCGGGCGGCGATGCGTCTTTGAATGCAACGATTTCGCAGGATGGGGAAGGCGCCGCGCAATGGCAGGACTGGCTTGAGGATGAGGATGCGGATCAGGCAGGGGATTACGAGGCGCGCGACGAGCTGGAATCGCGCCGCGCCTTACTGCTGGCGGCGATGGACGTGCTGAACGACCGCGAGAAGGATATTCTGATGCAGCGCCGGCTTGAGGATCAGCCGGTCACGCTGGAGGATCTGTCAACGCAATACGCAGTCAGCCGCGAACGGATTCGTCAGATCGAGGTGCGCGCGTTCGAGAAGCTGCAAAAGCGGATGCAGGATCTGGCGCGTGAAAAGGGTATGTTGACCCCGGCCTGACCCTGGCCTGACCCTGGCCCTGGCCTGACCCTGGCCTGACCCCGGCCTGACATTGACCGATGCAGCCGCAGCGCCCATGGTGGCCCGAACAGGAGGGACAGCCATGACAAAACCGATCCGATGGGGCGTTCTGGGCGCTGCGAACTTTGCGCTGAATCACATGGCGCCGGCAATCCACGCCGCACGCGGTGCGGTTCTTGCGGGGCTGGCGACATCTTCGTCCGATAAAGCGGCGGGGTTTCGCGCCTTTGCGCCGGATCTGACGGTGTTTGAGACCTATGACGCGCTGTTGGCGTCCGCCCTGATCGACGCCGTTTATATCCCGCTGCCCAATCATCTGCATGTGGAATGGACGTTGAAAGCCCTCGCAGCGGG
>JAACVA010000347.1 GCA_009992615.1 Rhodobacterales bacterium | reverse complement strand
GGCCTGGATCGATGCCGCCCTCAGCCGGGGCGAGCGCCTGATGGGCTTCGGCCACCGTGTCTACCGCGTGCGCGATCCTCGCGCCGATGCCCTGAAAGCCGCCGTCGCGCGCCTGCCGGGCACATCGGGCCGCATCGCCTTCGCTGACCATATCGAGAAAACCGTCCTCGGACGGCTGGCAAAGAAATACCCGGCCCGCGCGCTCGAAACCAATGTGGAGTTCTCCACTGCGCTCCTTCTGGAGGCGCTCTCCATTCCGCGCGAGGCCTTCACCGCCACATTCGCCTGCGGCCGCATCCTTGGCTGGACAGCCCATGCCCGCGAACAGATCGCCGAGGGCCGCCTCGTCCGTCCTCGGTCAGTCTATACGGGGCCGGTTCCGGAAAGAGTGTAGCGCCTTCGCCCCCTGTCATCCCGGAATTTGCGCAGCAAATATCCGGGACCCAGTTTCGGGGGGTGAGGAAAGCGCCGCACTTATCCCCCTCTCCCTTGGGCTTGTGAGGGTCAGCGATTGCACTGCAATCGCCCGAACAAGGGGACGGGGGTGAGGGGAGAAAAGCGAACTTATCCTCCCGGACTCAAACCCGGCGCATCCTTCCGCGCATGCATCCGGCCCTTCGCCCTTACTATGATCATGTCATCCCGGTCTTCTGGCCGTGGCTCTGGCTGAACCTTGTCCGCTTTGCCCTCTGGCATTTGCGGACGGGGCGTGACGCGTTGCTCGCGGTGGATTGTTTCGGGAATATCCGGATCGTGCATCTGGCTGATGCGCCAAAACCGGATGATCTCTACACTTATGAAGCACCGCTTGTGCCGCGCTGGGAAAACCCGGCGCTCGGCAGCGATCTGCCGATCTCAGTCCCTTCTGTCGGCGATAGCGCGTTTATAGCGTCCTTATGTCGTGTTTATACGGTGCTCTATGTCGTCCGCGAACGCGTCCGCGGGCCGCCAATCCTGCACCTTGCCAGCCATCCTTCGACTTCGCTCAGGATGAGTCCTTTTCTTGCCGCACCCTCGAAGCGCTCATGCTGAGTATCCGTGTTGGTCAATTCGGTTTTGGGGTCCATTTTCGATTGTCGCGGATGAGTGCGTTTGCGAGGACGATGAG
>JAACVA010000027.1 GCA_009992615.1 Rhodobacterales bacterium | reverse complement strand
TTTCGCGGCGGCGGCGCATCTGTCCTGCCTCGACTATATCTCTGACGTGGATTGGAACCGCAGCGAGGTGGTGAAGGATTGGTATGCCAAGATCAAGTCGCGCCCGGCGTTCCGGTCGATCCTTGCGGATCACATCAGCGGGTTTTTACCGCCACCGCATTATGCGGATCTCGATTTTTGAGGCGGGTGTCGGGCGTGCCGTTGTTGGGCGGCCCCCCCCGCTGATGATCTTTATGCGCACATCGGGCGTGCCCGAAGAAGGTATTTTTGGCAAGAAAGAGAGGCCGCCGTGTCGGCCGGTTTGAAAGCGGCTTTGGTGGCCGAGGCCCGGGAGGCGGGGTTTGTGTCAGTCGGGGTGTGTCGCCCCGATGCCGTGCCCGAGGCCGCAGGGCGGCTGGCGGCCTTTGTGGCGGCGGGGCGCCATGGCCAGATGCACTGGATGGCCGAGCGGATGGGATGGCGCGGCGGCCCGGCCGCGCTTTGGCCCGAGGCGCGATCGGTGGTGATGCTGGCCGACAGTTATGCGCCCGCACACGATCCGCTGGAGATTCTGGCGCGGCGCGACCGGGGCGCTGTTTCTGTCTATGCCCAGGGGCGCGATTACCACGATGTGGTCAAAAAGCGGCTGAAGCGGGTGGGGCGGTGGCTGATCGCGCAGGTGCCGGGCGCCGAAATAAAGGTGTTCGTGGATACGGCACCGGTGATGGAAAAACCGCTGGCCCAGGCCGCCGGGCTGGGCTGGCAGGGCAAGCATACCAACCTTCTGAGCCGGGATTTCGGCAACTGGGTGTTTCTGGGAGCGATCTTCACCACGCTGGACCTGCCGGTGGATGCCCCCGAGGCCGATCATTGCGGCAGTTGCCGAGCCTGTCTGGACATCTGCCCCACGGCGGCCTTTCCCGCACCCTGGCAGTTGGATGCACGGCGCTGCATTTCCTATCTGACGATCGAGCATTCAGGCCCGGTTGACCCGGATCTGCGCGCCTTGATGGGCAACCGGATTTACGGCTGCGACGATTGCCTGGCCGTTTGCCCCTGGAACAAGTTTGCGGTGGCGGCGAGCGATATGCGGTATCACGGCGATGGGGGGCTGCGTGCGCCGGCATTGGCTGATCTGGCTGCGCTGGACGACGGCGCCTTTCGTGTGCGGTTTTCCGGCAGCCCGGTGAAGCGGATCGGGCGCGGCCGGTTCGTGCGCAACGTCTGTTATGCGATCGGCAATTCGGGCAACCCGGCCTTGCGGCCTGCGGTTGCGGCTTTGGTGCGGGATGATGATCCGGTCGTTGCCGATGCCGCGCTGTGGGCTATGATGCGTTTGAGTTAGAGGGCAAACGGTGCTGGGGCGCAGTATTCTTCACAAGATGGCGGTGGGTTTCGAGCGGGCGGTGGACCGCGCGCTGCGCCGCAATGACGTGCCGCCGATGCTTGAGGGATACTATGGCTTTGCAACGCCCGACCGGCTGATCCTGCGTGGGCGGGTGATGAGCGCGGTGCGCCGCGAGGCGCCGTTGCCCGACCAGGGCCGTTGGGCCAACCTGAAGCAGATGATCGCGTTGTTCCTGACCGACGAGGTGGCCGGTGTGCGCGTCGAGGCCCCCGGTGCCACCGGGCAGAGTGATGGCGAAGGCTATGTCTGGCTGGAAACCCCACGCGAAGGGCAGGGGCCGGGCTGGCACGAAGTGCCGGTCACCATTGTCGGTGATCCGGACTCGACAGTGATGTTTCCGGTGATGGTGCCGCCGCGCGAGGCGCGACTGGGGGTGATCTCGGACATCGACGACACGATATTGAAGACGGGTGCCTATTCCCTGCGGCGCAATCTCTGGACCACCTTCACCGGCAGTGCGCGCACCCGCAAGCTGTTTCCGGATGCCGTGGTATTGATGGATCACCTGCACGCCCATGGCCGCAACCCGGTGTTCTATGTCAGTTCCAGCCCGTGGAACCTGCACTATTTCCTGACCAAGGTGTTTGACAGGGGTGGGCTGGTGCCGGGTCCGATGTTTTTGCGTGACCTTGGGGTCGGTGAAACGCATTTCCTGACCGGCAGTCATGGCGATCATAAGGGCAGCGCGATCGACCGTATCCTGGCCGCCAACCCCGGCCTGTCGTTTCTTTTGCTGGGCGACACCGGCCAGCATGACGCGGCAGTGTATCATGACGTGTGCCAGCGCACGGCAGGTCAGATTGCCGCCGTGGTGCTGCGCGAGGCGGGGCCGGGCACCAACGACGATCAGCGCCGGCACATCGCCGCAATGCGCAGCCTCGGGGTGGTCGTGCATGTCGTGCAGGATTTCAGCGGCATTGCCGAAGCGCTTGACCGCGACGGGATCCTGCCCTGATCCGCCGCGCCTTGTGTCGCCGGTTGAACGTGGCTAGGGCTTGGCCGACCTGAGCAGGAGAATGCGATGTCCCCCTTCCGCGCCATCCTTTTCAAAGTCGGATCGGTTCTGTTGTTCGTCTGCATGTCCGCCCTGATCAAATTGGCCAGTGACGAGGTGCCGCCGGGACAGGCGGTGTTTTTCCGCAGCTTTTTCGCCATTCCGGTGATCCTGGGCTGGCTGGCGCTGCGCCACGAGATGCGCACGGGTTTGCGCACCATCATGCCCATGGGCCATGTCTGGCGTGGGCTTGTCGGCACCACGTCGATGGGGTTGGGCTTTGCCGGGCTGGCCTATCTGCCGCTCAGCGAGGTGCAGGCGATCCTGTACACCGCGCCTTTGTTGGTGGTCATTTTCGCGGCGATGTTTCTGGGCGAAGAGGTGCGGGTGTTTCGCCTGACAGCGGTGGCGATGGGGCTGTGCGGCGTGTTGATCGTGTTGTCACCGCGCCTGACCGCGATGCAGGACGGCACCCTTGGCACGGGCGAGGCGTTGGGCGCAATCATGGTTCTGGGGGCGGCGGTGTTTGCCGCCCTGGCGCAGGTATTCGTACGCAAACTGGTGCGCACGGAACAGACCAGCGCCATCGTGTTCTGGTTCTCGGTCACGGCCAGTGTTCTGGGGCTGGCCACTTTGCCCTTTGGCTGGGCGATACCCAGTGCGTCTGCTCTGGCGATGTTGGTGGGGGCGGGCATTCTGGGCGGGTTCGGGCAGATCCTGCTGACCACATCCTATCGGCTGGCCGATGTTTCGGTGGTGGCGCCGTTTGAATATTCATCCATGCTGTTGACCGTGGCGATCGGTTATTGGGTGTTTGACGAGGTGCCGACGCTTGTCATGCTGTCTGGTGTGGCCTTGGTCATTGCCGCAGGCGTGCTGATCATCTGGCGCGAACGGGCTTTGGGGCTGGAGCGGGCAAAACAACGCAAAGCGGTGCCACCGCACTGATCCGGGGTGAAATTGGCGGCGCCTTGTGTTATGCTGTCAACCGAGGGTCCGACAAGGAGAAGAGCCATGACCAGACACATCGTTGACATGATGAACCAGCACGGTTCCACCACCGCGCTGCTGCGATTCCTGCGAATAGAGCGGCAACAGGGCCGCCCCCAACAACACCCAGGTCTGGCGCGCGCCCCGCGTCGGCAGACAGGGGCGCAAAGGCTGGTTCAGTTTTGCCGGATCGACCGACAGGGGCCGGGCCGGGTCTGACCCCTAGCTGCGCACCAGCTTTTCATAGCTGAGTGAAATGTCGCGGGTCAGCGCGCCGACCTCAAAGTTGTAGTCACCGATCTGGCCCACGGGTGTGACCTCGGCGGCGGTGCCGGTCAGCCAGCATTGTTCGAACCCTTCCAGCTCTTCTGGCATGATGTGGCGTTCATGCACGGCGATCTGGCGGTCCTTCAACATGCCGATGACCGTTTGCCGGGTGATGCCGTTCAGGAAACAATCGGGGTTGGGCGTGTGCACTTCGCCGTTCTTGACAAAGAAGATGTTGGCGCCCGTCGCCTCGGCCACATAACCGCGATAATCGAACATCATCGCGTCGCTGCATCCTTTTGCTTCGGCGGTATGTTTCGACATGGTGCAGATCATGTAAAGACCGGCGGCCTTGGCGTGGCTGGGGGCGGTTTCCGGGCTGGGCCGCTTCCACTTGGCGATGTCCAGCTTGGCACCTTTCATCTTGGCGTCGCCATAGTAATTGCCCCACTCCCACGCTGCGATGGCCAGGCGCACTGGGTTCCGCTTGGCCGCGACACCCATATCCTCGCCGGCGCCGCGCCACGACACGGCCCGCACATAGGCGTCGGTAAAGCCATTGGCGGTCAGAACTTCCTGTTTGGCGGCTTCGATTTCATCCACCGTATAGGGAATCTGGAAATCTAGGCAGCCAGCGGAATAATGCAGCCTTTCCGAATGACGGCGGGATTCAAAGATCTTGCCGCCATAGCACCGCTCGCCCTCGAAAACCGAGCTGGCGTAATGCATCGCGTGGGTCAGAATGTGCACATTCGCCTCACGCCAAGGCACCAGCGCACCATCCATCCAGATCATCCCGTCCCGGTCGTCATATGCGCCTGCCATGGCGATTGCTCCTGCATCTTGCGTCGTTGAGTGACATATTTTCCGATAATTGCGCGAAAAAGCTCCGAAGCGGATATATAGTTGCGCAGTTTGTAAAGAATCGGTAACAGTTGGGTCTTGGAATGTCAACAAGGCTGACGTACCCTGTGATGAAACCTTGGGCGACATGACAAAGGACTGGGCGATGGGCGAACAAAGACCGGGGGGCGAGGCGCTGTTGTTTCTGACCGACGAACAACTGCGCAAGGGAATCGAGGCGATGTTCTTTGCCTACCGCGGCTTTACAGCCGACCCTGATCGCATCCTGGCCGAACACGGCTATGGCCGGGCCCACCACCGGGCGGTTCACTTCATCAACCGCACCCCCGGCATGACGGTGAACAACCTGTTGGAAATCCTGGGTGTTACAAAGCAATCTCTGAACCGTGTGTTGCGCAGTCTGGTCGAGGATGGTCTGGTGCAAAGCAGGATCGGCACACACGACAAGAGGGAGAGGCACTTGTTTCTCACCGACACCGGCAAGGCTCTGGAACAGGCCCTGTCCGAGGCCCAGCGGCATCGGATGCGCGCCGCCTATCGTGCGGCGGGCCCAGAGGCGGTGGTGGGTTTTCGTCAGGTGCTGGAAGCGATGATGGATCCAGAGCAACGACACTATTTCGCGCGGCAGGCCGGCAGAGACAAGGCATGACCGCTGTGAACGACATTCACCTTTTGATCGTCGACGACGACGAACGCATCCGTGGCCTGTTGCAGAAATTCCTGATCCGCGCGGGCTTTTTCGTGTCAGCGGCGCGGGATGCGGCCCATGCCCGGCGTCTCTTGGCAGGGCTCGACTTTGATCTGATCGTGCTTGACGTAATGATGCCCGGCGAGGATGGCATCGCCCTTACCAGGTCGCTGCGGCAAACCCTGACCGTGCCGATCCTTGTGCTGACCGCCAAGGGCGACACCGGCGACCGGATCTCCGGGCTTGAGGCGGGGGCGGATGACTATCTTGCAAAACCGTTCGAGCCAAAGGAACTGCTGCTGCGGATCAACGCCATTCTGCGCCGGGTGCCCGTGGAACAGAGCGCCGCTGATGTGCCCAAAGTCTTGCACCTTGGGCCGGTGCGCTATGATGTTCAGCGGGGCGAGATGTGGCATGGCAGCGCTGTGGTGCGCCTGACCGCGACCGAGTCGCATCTCATGCGCATCTTCTCGGCTGCCCCGGGCGAGGTGATCAGCCGCACCAAATTGGTCGACGACCTCGGCCGAACCAATGGTGGCGCCCAGGATCGCGCGATTGACGTCCAGATCACCCGCCTGCGCCGCAAGATTGAATCCGACCCGAAACAGCCGCGCTATCTGCAAACCGTCCGTGGTGCAGGCTATCTGCTGTCGCCGGATTGATCATATATTGACCATATTGGGAAAACCAAAGATGTGAGGATCGTATGATCTACGTCTCGCACCCCGACTGCCTTTTGCATGAAACACCCCGGGGTCATCCGGAACAGGTGGCGCGTTTGCGTGCGGTCGAGGTGGCGCTGGCCGAAACCGAGCTGGAGCGCCGGGACGCGCCGCTGGGCGCCGATGCGGACATTCTGCGCTGTCACCCGCAAAGCCATCTGGACCATGTGATCGCCTCGGCGCCCACAGCCGGGATCGTTTCGTTGGACCCCGACACGCACATGTCGTCCGGATCGCTGGTCGCTGCGCGGCGGGCGGTGGGGGGCTGTGTGGCGGCTGTGGATGCGGTGCTGGCGGGCGAGGCGCGCGCGGCCTTTGTCGGCTGTCGTCCGCCCGGTCACCATGC
>JAACVA010000345.1 GCA_009992615.1 Rhodobacterales bacterium | reverse complement strand
ATGGATCGAGACGAATTTCGGCAGACTTCGCATTCGCCGGAAACGGGACCTGGCCCGCTCTCGCCTTCGGAACGGTAAGTGAGAATTCTCGGCGCGATTGTTGAGATGCCGGCCAGTTTCCTGGCGACCTTCGCTCCCGATCACTTTCATGGCCGCCCGATATGATGGACATTTGTCCGTCACCACGCCATGTGGATTTCCATACCGCCTCATAGCTTTCTTAAGGAATTTCAATGCAGAAGCCTTGTCCCGGGTCTTTGTAACGTAAGATTCCAAGACTTCACCTTCATGATCGACAGCGCGCCAAAGATAATGAGTCTGCCCACGGATCTTCACGAAAACCTCATCCAAGTGCCACTGCCATTGCGGACTCTGCCGCATCGCTTCTGAACGGCTTTTCCGGATCTTGTGTGCGAAGTATGTGCCAAACCGGTCGACCCAGAGCCTGACGCTTTCATGGCAGATATCGATCCCGCGTTCGTGAAGAAGGTCTTCGACATTCCGCAAAGACAGCGGGAATCGGACATACATCAGCACGCCCAGTTGAATGATTTCGGGGGACGTCTTGAAGTAGCGGAACGGGTTCTTGCTCATATACCGAGGTTAAACGTCAGATATGCTCACCTCAAGCCCGGTTCCTTTGACAACGCCCGCCCGACAGCCGCTTTTTGCCGGCTTCGAGAAACTCCTTCGACCAAGTGTAGTATAGCCCCTGAGCGATCCCCTCGCGCCGGCACAGTTCGGCAATCGAATACTCTCCGCGCAGGCCTTCCAGCACAATGCGGATCTTCTCTTCGGCAGAGAATTTGCGCCGGGTCTTCCGGCGGATTTCTTTTACATGTCGTTCGGCCGATCCGTCCGGCCCGGATTTCTGTCTCATCTTCGCTCCCTTGGCGGGCTACGATGTGCCAGAAATCCTCCTTAAGCAATTTGACCGGTCTGTCTCATGGTCGCTGACGGGGAACACTCGTCAACTATGCCAGCGTGACGCAGGATGCCATGTTTCATGCTAGGTCGCGAACTGACTGGCGCGCGATCCTGCAAGTCGATCTCGATTCCATGTTCCACATGTGCTGTCAGGCGATTGGAGGGATGAGGGACCGCGGATTTGGCC
>JAACVA010000344.1 GCA_009992615.1 Rhodobacterales bacterium | reverse complement strand
GCGGAAGGATGTATGGCGTGGAGCTGTATTCGAAGGTCCGCATAGCGGTGCTGCGGGATGGGCTGAGCCAGCGCGAGACTGCTCGGCGTTTCGGGATCGACAGCGGCACGGTGTCGAAGATGGTTGGGCATGCGGCGCCGCCAGGATACCGGCGGGCGCGATCTCGGGTCCGCCCCGCATCTGCCGTCAGCATCTCGTTGTTCTATGACCAACTGCGCCTCTCGGGAGTTGTGGCTCTGTTCCCCTCGAAGGCGTTGGACACAGGGCCCGAAGTATTGGCGGGATTGAAACTCAGCCCATTGGAAAGGCGCGGAAAAATCCGACCGAACCGAATTCGGTGAGGTTCGCCCGAACAGAGACGGAGCGCCGTTCCCACTGGGAGGTGGTTGGTGACTCCGCCGCTGTTGAAGCTTGCTGATCAGGCCGCCTATCGCACCCACTACGAGCGAACGCTCTGCCGAGGCGGGATCGTTACACATGATGGTATTCGTGTCTTTTTTCGAAAGCAGGAATTTGATCATGCTTTTTTCGAGAGTTCGGGGCGTCGTGGGGAAAACGACGTGTTCTCCCTTGAACGCGCGATGCGCATGGAATGGATCGCTCCTGCACTTGCCGATCCGAATGCGCGGCGTCTGCAGGGTTGGTTGAAGAAAGAGCAACGGCATGACCCAACGCGGCGCGTAACCGTGTTCATCGACGGCTTCCTCGTAATCATCGCCTTGCGTTTGAGAGACGGAGAACTGCGCGCCCAGTTCGTGACCTGCTATCCCGCAGACGCCAGGACGCAGACCAAGCTAACCCGTGCGCCATTCTGGACGCTGGAGGACTGTCTCAATGCGTTGCGATAAGGGAAGAGGGACGCTGATTCGCTATGCTGGCTCAGCGTCCGAAGCCTCGACAGATTCACAGCCGATGGGCAGTGAACTCTTGGAAGCTATGGTCATTGTATGGCTTGGAAGTCAAGGGACCCCTAACAGGTCGCACGTTTCGTCAGGTCATCGAGCAGCGTTCGGAGCACGCTCATGATGGGAACGGCGGTGCAAAACTCGGCCACG
>JAACVA010000343.1 GCA_009992615.1 Rhodobacterales bacterium | reverse complement strand
TCTCTGCATCCGCCCCGAGGCAACAGCTATCGCCCTAGTCATCTTGGCGAGGCTCACGCCCGGGGCATATTGTTGATGGGAACTCGGATGTATCGCGTTGCTGTCCTGATCGACGGCGGGTTTTTTCTGAAAAGATTCAGAACGGTTTATCCGGATGTTGATGGGCATGACCCGCAAGTGGTCGTGCAGAGGATTTCGTGGCTGATCCATAACCATCTTCAATCCATCAACAAGGACCAGTGCCTGCAAAGCGAGTGGGCCCTGCTTTACCGGTCATTCTTCTACGATGCGCGCCCCTACCTTCAGCAGGCGAAATATCCCGTATCGTCGGACCCTTTGAATTACGCGCGCACGCCTGAAGCCATCTTTCGGCAAGCACTTTTTGAGCAGCTTCGCGGCACCCCCAATATGGCGGTTCGCCTCGGCGAGGTCCGCAAGGATCCCGACCGTTCCTGGACCTTGAAGGCGAAATCCCAAAACGAACTGCTCGCGGGCACGAAAAACGTCTCCGACCTCGGCGACGATGATTTTTTACCCGCCTTGCGACAGAAGGGCGTTGATATGCGCATCGGCGTGGACATCGCGACCCTGAGCCTGA
>JAACVA010000342.1 GCA_009992615.1 Rhodobacterales bacterium | reverse complement strand
GCACGAACACTGCCGACTGGCCCTCGCGCACCGTCAGCTTGGCACCATACTTGATTTCATGGCCCTGACGCTCGAACCGCCAGACCATGGTGTCGCGGGTGTCATCGACCCAGTGGATGACATCAATGAATTGGCCTTTGAGAAAATCGAACAGTGTCATATCTGTTTCATTCCTTTGGTTTGACAACTGATGACACCGCTCTGGGCGGCTTCGGTGGCGCGGGGGGCGACGGGCGGGTCGACGGAGGAGGATTTGCCCCGCCCTGATAACCGCGCAACACCGTTTTTGGATTCGAAGTTGGCCGATACCCCTCGTTAAGCAGCTTTGGGCTCATCTTGCGCCTCCGTCTGGGCTGGAATGAATTCAATAGACCTCAAATCGCGAAGCAGCAACAGCGCTGACTTCACGGGCGAGGTGGCAACCCACGTGCCATCCTCTCTCACATCATATAGTCTTTCAAGATAGATATCGCTACGATCCGGGTCTGACGCGGCAAGTGAATTTGCTCCGAAGTAGCCATAAACCGTGGTTCCGTCGGCATAGGTCACGATGACAAAACTTCCGGAACGATTGTCGCCAAAGGCAAAATCGTAGGCGCGTCGTGTGGGATGGACGATCGGCATTGCCAGGCGTCGCAGCACAGCCGAGTTCCAGCCGATGCGTAGATAGAAGCCGAAAACGACCCCTAGAACTGCGGGCAGGACCAGCACCTCAAGAAAGAAGGATGATCTTCCGCCGGATAGCCACACAATGGCATCGGACAACCAGCCCGGCACTGTTCCCAGAAGAAATCCAACTGTCGGTGCGATGATCAGAAAGACAAGCTGGTTGATGAGACTGAGGACGACCGACTCGAACATGATGTCCGTCGACCGGGGTTTTTCGCCCAGCACATAGCGCGAGCGGACCGAGAAAAGGATGAAGCCGGCCAGGAAGTAGCGCGCGAAAAAGTCGAAATTCGAGGGGGAAAGAAGATCGAGCATGGTCTTAACTTGCCCCACCGCGCAGCGCGCTGGCAAGGGTGAAGATGATCGGGCGGGCCTCGATCTCGGTCATGCCGGGGCGCAG
>JAACVA010000341.1 GCA_009992615.1 Rhodobacterales bacterium | reverse complement strand
TCCGGCGGGTCGATCTCGGCGGCATGGATGATCTGAAGCTGCTGATGTTCATATCTTTTCTGTTTTCCGATCGGCGGGCGGACAATCATCGTGGCGAACCGGACGGCAAGACGGGCTTGCTGAGGCTGGCCGGCCGCGTCGCGGAAGCGGACAAGATGCGTACCACTTGGTTCGATGCCGGTCATGACCTGCGCGATGGTGGTGTCGCCGTCCTCGGCCAGCCGGTCGACGCAGGAGCGGACCAGGAAATTCGTCGCCAGCCCACGGGCAAGGCAGAAGAGTTCATAGATGTCGCTCTCGCGATCGCCGATATGGACGCATCGCTCCGGCGCGCCGATCAGCTCCGTCGAGAGGCGCAGATTCTCCAGCCAGCGCATGCTTTCCTTCTGCTCGATCGGCACCCGCGTCGGATTGACCTTGCGCGCCAGCGCCTTCGTGCCCTTGAACTTTTCCCGGGACCAGAATTTCGCCGCGGTCAGCCCAAGCGGCAGGCCCTCGGGCGTAACGGCGAGGCTGGCATGCATGAGCATGCCACAGATCATGTGCTGGCTGTGCCGACCCTCCTTGCCTTTCCGGCCGTGAGGCAGGTCTTGGTGAAGCCGATCTTCTCTGGTGCAGCCCGCTTGAACGCGAATTCGGTGGTGTCCTGCAGCACCAGGATCGGGCCGTCCGTCGCTTGGACTCGCAGCCCCGAGGCCGCGAAGTGGCCAGCCAGGATCTTGTCTTCGCTGACATTTTCGTTCGCAAAGAACCGATAGGCCGCTTTCGTGTTCGCCCAGTCCTGGAACGCCGTGGGCAGGGATTTCCCCGGCCGCTCGCCCAGAGCGGCGAGCATCATTCCCAGCCGCCGGTTCAGCCGCGCATCACCCAGATCACATCCTGCCGTTTCGTCTTCCACCCACGTTCCCATACCAGCACCCGTTCAGTTGAGGTGCCAGAGAACGAATCACGGCAGATTCCGATGGGTCAACCCTAAATGTATGGCTCCAACCAACATCGCACCCAACTTGTGGGTAACTTCAAGCCGGCGAGGGCCGCTGTTATGCGGCTTTGACAGCTTCCTGCTCGGTCTTCCAGTTCCAAGGGAGCAACTCGGGCACGCGTGACACGGTGATGTC
>JAACVA010000026.1 GCA_009992615.1 Rhodobacterales bacterium | reverse complement strand
GACCAAGGCGTTCACCTGCCAGCTGACGGTTCTGGCCCTGCTGGCGTTGAAGGCGGCGCAGGACCGGGGCACGCTTGACCGTAAAACCGAGGCGGCGCACATCGCCGCCCTGCGCGCCTTGCCGGGGCTGATGGCGCAGGCGCTGAACACAGAGCCGCGCATCGCCACCATCGCCGCCCGACTGGCCGAGGCGCAGGACATCCTGTTCCTCGGGCGTGGCGCGATGTATCCCCTGGCGTTGGAAGGTGCGTTGAAGCTTAAGGAAATCAGTTATATACATGCCGAAGGTTATGCATCAGGTGAACTGAAACACGGGCCCATCGCCCTGATCGACAAACATGTGCCGGTGATCGTTCTGGCACCCCGCGATGCGCTGTTCGACAAGACGGTCAGCAACATGCAAGAGGTCATGGCGCGGGCGGGCAAGGTTTTGCTGATCACCGACGCGGCGGGCGCCGCCGAGGCGGCGACCGGAACCTGGGACTGTCTGATCCTGCCCACCGTTGCCGAGGTGTTCGCGCCGATCCTCTATGCCGTGCCCGCGCAACTGTTGGCCTATCACACCGCCATCGCCAAAGGCACCGATGTGGATCAGCCGCGCAACCTGGCCAAGTCGGTCACGGTCGAATGACACCCGAAGCGGCACTGGCCGCCCTGAACGCCCATGCGGTGCCGGGCAAGGCCGCCGGGCTGGTCGGGTATCACAAGGTGGATCGCCCCTATCTGGGCGTGGCGGCCCAGGCAATCGACGCGCTGTGCCGCGACTGGCGCGCCGGTCTGACGCTGGAGGCGCGACTGGCCCTGGCGGCGGGGCTGTGGGACAGCAATGTGCATGAGGCGCGCATTGCAGCCGCCAAACTGTTGACACAGGCGCGGATTCGCCCGGATGGCGACGTTTGGGCGCTGATTGCATCCTGCTGGGTGCCACAGTTCGACGGCTGGGCCGTGGCAGACGCCGTGTCGATCGCCGGACAGAAACGGCTGGTCGCGGATCCTGCGCGCCTCGACGAGGTGGAACACTGGGCCACCTCGCCCAATCTCTGGACTCGCCGCGCCGCCCTCGTGATGACGCTGCCCTGGACCAAGCAGAACCACCCCAAACCGCAGGAAAGCGCTGCGCGGGACCGTATTCTCGGCTGGGCTGCGGGCTGGGCTGCGGATCACGATCCGGTTATCCAGAAGGCGCTGGCGCAGTGGTTGCGCGACCTGTCACGCCATGCCCCGGCACGGACCGACGCGTTTCTGGCCGACCACGGCACCGCGATGAAACCCTGGGCGGTGCGCGAGGCGGCAGGCAACCTGCCCTAATTCGCGTAGACGATCAGCATTGGCAAATCGGTGATCGGCGCTTCAAGCAACCGCAGCGCCGCCAACGAAACCTGCGATCCGCCCGAAGACGGGCCGCCCATCGGGATAAGCTCAACCACGGCGGATTTCCCCGTTGCCGGATATTCAATCCGGCCGGGGCCGGCGGTTTTCACCAAAGGTGATTTGATCCAGAACCCCGGTTGGGTGGGGTCGCCCAGCGACGCGACGGTTTCGCCAAGGCGCACTTCGCCGCCGCTGGACGGGGCCGCCCCGGCCGCCGCGCGCTGTTCGACGGTGGTGGTGTCGAACTGTTCGGCGGTGCGCGCGGCGCTGGGCGGCGGTGGCGCGCTGACCACTGCGCGCACGGCCTCTGGCAGCGGCGCTTCGCCCGGCTGGGCAGAGCCTGCAATGGGTGCCGCTGCGGCTGGTGCTGCGGGATCCGGGCGCAAGACACCCGAGACTTGCGCACAGCCGGTCAGCGCGATGAGGCCGCAAAACGCGGCGGGGTACACAACATGTTTCATGTGGTCATGTTAGCTCTCCTGCCACGGCACGGCAATGTGCAATGCCCCCTTGCGGTGCGTCCGAACGCCCCCTAACCTTATATCATGGACAATGCCTTGATCGACCCGTTCCAACGTGCCATTTCCTATCTGCGCGTGTCGGTAACAGACCGCTGCGATTTCCGCTGTGTGTATTGCATGTCGGAAAACATGACGTTTCTGCCCAAGAAAGATCTGCTCAGCCTCGAAGAGCTGGATCGCATGTGTTCGGCATTTGTGCGGATGGGTGTACAAAAGCTGCGCATCACGGGCGGCGAACCTTTGGTGCGGCGCGATATTCTGACGTTTTTCCGCGCCATGTCACGGCATCTCGAATCGGGGGCGCTGTCGGAACTGACGCTGACGACCAACGGATCGCAACTGGAGAAATATGCCGTCGATCTGTACGCGGCCGGGGTGCGGCGGATCAATGTTTCGCTCGACACGCTGGACGAGGCAAAATTCGCCCGGATCACACGCTGGGGCCGCCTGCCCCAGGTGCTGCGCGGCATCGACGCGGCACAGGCGGCCGGGCTGCGGGTCAAGCTGAACGCTGTCGCGCTGAAGGGGTTCAACGAGGATGAGCTGTTCAGCCTTGCCGAATGGTGCGCCGCGCGCGATTGCGATCTGACTTGGATCGAGGTGATGCCGATGGGCGATCTCGGCAACGAGGATCGGCTGGATCAGTACTGGTCGCTCAAGGATCTGCGCGCCCGTCTGCGCGAGAGGTATACCGTGACCGATCTGGCCGAGCGTTCGGGCGGGCCTGCCCGCTATGTCCGGCTTGAGGAAACCGGGCAGAAGATCGGCTTCATCACGCCGCTGACCCATAATTTCTGCGAAAGCTGCAACCGCGTACGGCTGACCTGCACCGGCGGATTGTACATGTGTCTGGGTCAGGAAGATATGGCCGACCTGCGCGCGCCGCTGCGCGCCTCACCGGACGACGCGCTGTTGGATGACGCCATTCGCGCCGCCATCGCGCGCAAGCCGAAAGGCCACGATTTCGACTATTCCCGGCAGCGCCCCGATGGCCAGATGTCCCGCCACATGAGCCATACCGGGGGCTGAGAACCGTCCACGGCCCGGCCCCCGCGACCCGGTGCCAGAGGGCGCCCGAGGCAAATTCCCGGGCGCCGTGCCTGCAATGAGTGCGTCAGCCGATCGGCATCCGCTGTTCCGCCACGCCGGCCCACCAGGAACAGCCCGCCGGGATCGCGTTATCGTCAAAGTTGTATTTCGGGTGATGCACCCCCGCCGTATCACCGTTACCCACCAGGATATAGGCCCCCGGCCGCGCGTTGAGCAGGAAGGCGAAATCTTCGCCGCCCATGACAAGCGGCGCCTCGGCACAATCGCCCGACACATCACGCGCCACATCGGCGGCGAATTCAGTTTGAGCCTCGCTGTTGACCATCACCGGATAGTTCCGGGTGTAGGTGATCTGCGCCACGCAGCCCAGCGCCTGCGCCGTCAGGTCGCAGATCGACTTGAGCCGGGTTTCGGCCAGATCATGCACACCCTCATCCAGGGTGCGCACCGTGCCGCGCAGATGCACGCGCGGCGGAATGACATTGAAGGCATCGCCTTCCGACTGGAACGACGTGACCGAAACCACCACCTGTTTCACCGGATCGACGTTGCGCGACGCGATGGTTTGCAACGCCGTCACCATCTGGGACGCGGCGACGATCGGATCCGCGCAATCGTGCGGTTTGGCACCATGGCCGCCCTTGCCCTCGACGGTGATCTCGAAAATGTCGGTGGCGGCAAAAAACGCGCCCGGCCGGATCGCAAAGGTGCCCACGGGCATTCCGGGCCAGTTGTGCATACCATACACCTCCTGGATGCCGAACCGCTCCATCAAACCGTCATTGACCATTTCACGTCCACCGCCGCCGCCCTCTTCGGCGGGTTGGAAGATCAGCACGACAGTGCCGTCAAAATTGCGCGTCTCGGCCAGATATTGCGCCGCCCCCAACAGCATAGCGGTGTGCCCGTCATGGCCGCAGGCGTGCATCTTGCCGCGGGTGGTGCTGGCATAGTCAAGGCCCGTATCCTCGATGATCGGCAGCGCGTCCATGTCGGCGCGCAGGCCAATCACCTTGCCCGATCCGGTCTTGCGCCCCTTGATGACGCCGACAACGCCGGTGCGCCCGATGCCCGTCACCACATCGTCACAGCCGAACGCAGCCAGCTTTTCAGCCACGATGCCGCTGGTGCGGTGGGTGTCGTACTGCAATTCGGGGTGCATGTGCAAATCGCGCCGCCATGCGGTGATGTCTGGCAGCAGATCGGCAAAACGGTTCTTGACGGGCATGGTGTGCAGGCTCCTGTGCGGGGTTGGCTTCACACTGTCAAACACCGCGACCAGCGGCAAGAGGGCGTTACGCCATCACCAGCAGCGCCGCCAGATAGGCAAGGTAGGCCCCCAGCAAAATCGCCCCCTTGCCGCGCCCGATGCGCCACCCGGTCATGGTCAGGGCGATCAACAGCAGGGTCGCCGCCAGCATCACCCAGATGTCAAAACCGATGATTTCGCTTGGAACGGCCAGCGGCTTGATCAGCGCGGTCGCCCCCAGAATGCCGAGGATGTTGAAAATATTGCTGCCCACCACATTGCCAAAGGCCAGATCGCCCTGGCCTTTGCGCGCCGCGACGATGCTGGTCACCAGTTCGGGCAGGGACGTGCCCACCGCCACGACGGTCAGCCCGATGATCGCCTCGGACACGCCCAGCGCCGCCGCGATCGACACTGCCCCCGTCACCAGGAACCGCGCCCCGACCAACGTCAGCGCCAGCCCCCCAAGCGCAAGCAAAAGCGCAGGCCCGGTGGCCATGGCAGTGTCGGGAATTTCGCTTTCATCCACATCGCCGCTTTTCAGGGCATAGATCAGATAGCCGACCAGCCCCACCATCAGGACCCCCCCCGCGCCGCGCCCCAGCGTGCCCCACAGCACCAGCCCGACGCACAGCACTGTCGTCGCCAGCAGAACACTGCCGTCACGCCGGAACCCGGCGCGGGCCACCGCGATCGGGGCCAAAAGGGCGGCCACCCCGAGAATCAGCAGGATATTTGCGATGTTGCTGCCCACCACATTGCCCACGGCGATGCCAGGGCTGCCCGCCAGTGCGGCCTGCACCGAAGTCAGCAATTCCGGCGTCGAGGTGCCGAACCCGACCAGCGTCAGCCCGATCACCAGAGGTGAGATGCGCATTCGCCGCGCCACTGCCACGGCGCCGCGCACAAGAAAATCACCGCCCACCAGAAGCGCGGCGAACCCGAGCAGAATGTAAAGGAAATCCATGGATGATGTTTCTTTGCAACGCGGTTACGCAGGGCCGGCGCCGCGTCTCGCGGCAGCTTGACGCAGATGGGGGTGGTCACGGGCACCACAACCCCCGGCCGCGGGAATATTCAATTTGCCGGTCACGACAGGGCGCGCAGGCTCAGGCGCAGAGGCTGTCCACCACGCGGGCAACAAACGCCTCGCCTGCCGCGAATTGCGCCTTTTCGATGTATTCGTTCGGCTGATGTGCCTGTGCGATGTCGCCGGGGCCGCAAACCACGGCAGAATAGCCGCGTTCCTGAAACTGCCCCGCCTCGGTGCCATAGCTGACAACGTGGCGGCCGTTGTCACCGGTGATCGCACGGGCCAGCCCCTCGGCCACGCCGTTTTCCTCGGGTGCGAGGGGGGTGACGGTGAAATACGGCGTCACGTCGATGCCGGTGTCAGGATTGATCGCCTGCATCTCGGCTTCGATCTGGGCCACCTTGTCGAGAAAGCGCCGTTTCCAATCTGCCATGGATTCGCCCGGCACCACGCGGAAATCCATGCCGAACCGGCAATCCTTGGCGGTGATGTTGTGCGCCGTACCGCCCGAAATCTGACCGACGTGCAAGGTTGTATAGGGCGGCACGAACGCCCCGGCCAACGCGCCGGGGGTGGCGGCGGCATTCGCCGCGTTCGTCTGGTTCGCCCATTCAATCAGCTTTGCGCCGAACATGATGGCGCTGACCCCGGTATGGATCAGCGAGGAATGCACCTCGAAGCCGCGCAGGTGGGTGTGAAACCCGATGCCGCCCTTATGGGCACTGACGGCCTTCATCATCGACGGTTCGCCGATGATCGCCGCCGCCGCCCGCGGCAGGTGCTTCACCATCTCGTCGATCATCGGCGGCGCGCCGACACACCCAACCTCTTCGTCATAGCTCAGCGCGATTTGCAGCGGCCGCTTCACCCCCCGTTCCAACGCCAACGGCACCGCGGACAGGGCCAGCGCATCAAACCCCTTCATGTCGCAGGTGCCCCGGCCATACAGCCGGCTGCCCCTTTCCGTCACCACCCAAGGGTCGGTGTCCCAGGCCTGGCCGTCCACCGGCACCACATCGGTGTGGCCCGACAACACGACGCCGCCCTCCACCTCGGGGCCGACATTGGCGTACAGCGCCGCCTTTCTGCCCGTCGGGTCGTAAACCCGCGTCGCGGAAATGCCGTACCCGTCGAGATACGCCTCGACCCATGCGACCAGCTCA
>JAACVA010000153.1 GCA_009992615.1 Rhodobacterales bacterium | reverse complement strand
CGGGAGCAGCGGGTGATTGCCAACCGTGGCTTTGCGCAAACCGTGGCTGCCGCCGACGACAGCCCGGCCACCCTGGTGGCGGCGACGCAGAGGGCGCTGAACACGCTGTTGCCCGAAATGGCCGATTGGGCGGTGGCCAACGCCTGACGCGGCGCGATGGCAGCCAAAAGGCGGCCTTACGCCGCCAGCGCGCTTTCCCTGTTTGTTGCGTCCCAGATGAGACCTGGGCGATAGCGCGCGGCGATCCTGCCGCCGTTCAGGGCAAACAGATGCAGCCAGCCGTTGTCGAACAGGTCGCGCAACCCGCCGTGTTTGCGCAGCACCCCGACAATCGCCTCTTGTGGCGCCTCGATCATCACGGACAGCCGCAGGGGCGTATGCATCGGCCCGTTGCCGTCATCGACGGCCTGCCAGGGCAGCCCCGGACACAAGGTGCCGCCATTGCCCTGCAAAACGCCGATCCCGCCCACCACGTTGTGGATCAACTTGTCACCGCCGCCAAAGGCCGCCGGGGCCAAACCCGTCTCATGATCATGCAGGCTGATCCAGCTGGCCACCACCACCGGCGCGGTGAGGATCAGCTCAAGCGTGGCAAAGTCCGTATTGGTGGTCCAGTCGTAACTGTGCAGAAAGGCGCGGCCCTGAAAATCGCGGAACGCTGTCATGCTGCGCGGTGCTGTGACAAATGTCGCACATCCGGCCAGCCCGGTTTCGGCCCGCACCTGCCGCCTCGGCCAGATGTGGCAAGGCACCGGGGCGCCGTCCGGGGTGGGCCACGAAAAACCCGGCTGTGGCCAAAAGCACCAGCGGGGCAAGGAAAATCAACGGCGGAAGCGATTTCATCGCTATCTCCTGGGGGGCGTGCCGCCAAGTCATGGCTGTTGCAGATGTTCCATGAAATTACATATTATGGCTCAATCCACTCTGTTTGAAAGAACAATCGTGCCTCTGAACCTGCATCACCTGCGCCTGTTCCGGGCCATCGCCGATGACGGCACCCTTTCCGGCGCGGCGGCTGAACCTGTCGCAACAGGCACTTTCCATGCAGATCCGCACGCTTGAGGCGGCGCTGGCGCAGGATCTGTTCGAACGCCCCGGGCGGGGCCTGATCCTGACCAAGGCGGGGCGCAGGCGCCGGGCTGTGCCGGATCATGCTTTTCGCGCGGCCCTTGCCATAAACTCTGGCAGTGATCCCCAATCCCTGCGCGGCGTCGGGATTGGCGAAGGACGCGTCACGGCGGCTGCACCCAGAGGGTGTGCCAGCGGGTCGCGCACCTGAGGTTTTCGCGTGATGCTGCCACCAGATCAGAGGCATGTCGAGGGGGGTCAGCCGCGTGCGTCGCTCATCACCAGATCGGATGCCTTTTCTCCGATCATGATCGCCGGGGCATTGGTGTTGCCCGACACGATTTCCGGCATGATCGAACAATCCGCCACGCGCAGACCGCTGATTCCATGCACGCGCAGCCGATCGTCCACCACGGCGTCGGCGCCGCTGCCCATCTTGCAGGTGCCTGTGGGGTGATAGATCGATGCGGTGTTGCCCCGCGCCCAGTCCAGCGTGGCGTCGTAATCATCCATCGGCAAGGACGGATTGGGGCGGTATTCCTCGGAAATCTTGCTGGTCAGCGGGGCGTGGCGCGCGATGGTGCGGGCAATATTTACGCCAGCCACCACGCTGCGGCAATCGGTTTCGGTGCTCAGATAATTGGGAATGATCTTGGGATAGCTGCGTGGATCGGGGCCGTTCAGGCGGATTTCACCCCGCGATTCGGGGCGCAGCTGGCACACCGACATGGTGAAGGCCGAAAACAGATCGGCGCCCTTGCCGGGATTTTCCGCCGACAGGGGCTGGACGTGGAACTGGATGTCGGGGGTTTCCAGATCGGGTCGGGTTTTCATGAAACCGGTGGCAAGGCTGGCCGCCATGGTCATCGGGCCAGCGCGGAACAGGATGTATTTCAGGCCGATCCGCGCCTGATTGACGAGGCCGCGCACTTCATCATTCAGGGTGGGTTCGTTGCATTTGTAAACCAGCCGCGCCTGAAGGTGATCCTGCATGTTCTGCCCGACACCCGGCAGATCGTGGGCCACCTCGACGCCATTGTCGCGCAGGTGTTCAGCCGGGCCGATGCCCGACAACATCAGAAGTTGTGGTGAATTGATCGAACCGCCCGACAGGATCACCTCGCGTCGCGCGTTGATCGTTTGCAGGGCACCGCCTTTGTCGCGGTATTGCACACCCGTCACACGTTTGCCGTCCAGCACCAGCTTTTGCGCAAGGGCATGTGTGATGATCGACAAATTCGCGCGTGACTTGACCGGGTTCAGATAGGCCACCGCCGTGCTGCACCGCCGCCCGTTCTTGGCGGTCAGCTGGAAATATCCGACGCCTTCCTGAGTGGCGCCGTTGTAATCGGGGTTGAACGGATAGCCCGCCGCCTGCGCCGCAGCGACCCAGGCATCGCAGATCGGTCGCTGGATGCGCATGTTGCTGACGTTCAGCGGGCCTTGGTCGCCATGAAATGCATCGGCACCGCGTTCGTTGTTCTCGGCCCGCTTGAACAGCGGCAGAACATCGTCCCATGCCCAGCCACGATTGCCCATTTGTGCCCAGCGGTCATAATCCTGTGGCTGGCCCCGCACATACAGCAGACCGTTCAGCGAGGAGGAGCCGCCCAGCACCTTGCCGCGCGGCCATTCGATTGACCGACCGTTCAAACCGGGATCGGGTTCAGTCGTATAACACCAGTCCACAGAGGGGTTGTGGATCGTTTTGAAATACCCGACGGGGATGTGGATCCAGGGGTTCAGATCGCGCCCGCCCGCTTCAAGCAGCACGACTTTGACGCCCGGCTCCGCGCTCAGCCGATTGGCGATGACGCACCCTGCCGAGCCGGCACCTACAACCACATAGTCAGCATCCTGCATACGATTCCCTCCGGCTTGTGAAGAAACATCTATACAGAATCAAAAACCGGCGATAGTATTTTTTGGAACGAAAAGTCTCAATAATTGATGGATGAGACCTACTGACGCACCAAGGGAGGACAAATAATGAAAATATCCAAGGCCCTCGCGGGCATTTCGCGCCGCGACCTGTTCAGGCTGGCAGGCCAGTATGGCATGTCAAGCACGCTGTTGGCGGCCGGCACCTTCGGGGGCGCGGTCAGCATCGCCAGTTTGGCCAAGGCTGCCGAGTCGACCTATGAAAAACGCTTTGCGAAAGAGCCGAAGCACACGTTCAAAATGGGTGCTGCCGGGTTCAACGCGCGCAACCTGTTGGTTGAACGCGCCGGGTGCCTGGAATTCGCCCGCGATCTGGAAAGCCGGACCGACGGCGAGATCCGCGTTGAGTTCATCGGCGACAACCAGATCTGCAACCAGACCGCCTGTGTTGAAAAGGCCCAGCAGGGCATTATCGAAATGTTCTCGGCCTCGACCCAGAACTCGGCCGGTGGGGCACCTTATTACAACGTGCTGGATTATGCGTACATGTTCCCGTCGCGGGCGGCGCAATACTATTTCCTGTATCACCCAGACTCGGTGCGCCTGCTGCGCGAGCCGCTGGAAAAACGCCATGGGATCAAGTTCCTGTTCAGCCACGCCGAATTGCGCGGAATCAACCTGGGCATGTCGTGGAAAGACCGCGATACAGTGACCAGCATCGACCAGCTGGCCGGCACCAAGAACCGCGTCACCGGCACCCAGCTGGGCCGGATCGCCATGGAAGCGATGCAACTGAACCCCGTTCCTGTCGCCTGGGAAGAAACCCTGGACGGTTTGCGTCAGGGGCTGATCGACGGCGCCGAAACCTGGGCCTCGGCCGTGGCCTATGGCGGCATGTCGCCGGTCGTGTCGCAGTGCGTTGATCTGAAGTTCTTCTGCGGCACCGAGCATACCGCGATGACCACCAAAGCATGGGACACCCTGAGCGACGAGTTGCAAGAAGCGGTGATGGAATCGTCCTACTGGGCGCAGGTGCATGTGCAGGGCGCGAACGAAGCGGCACTGGTCAATACCGTCGGGTTCAGCACGCCGCAGCTGGAAAACACCATCTTTGCCCGTGACGGTGTGCGCATCGCCAAGCTGTCGGATGCAGAAATCGCCAAGGCCGAACAGATGTGTTCGCCCGAGTTCCAGCCGCAACTGTGGGAACAGTGGCGCGAGCGGATCAACGGCTGGTCCGGCGGTCACGACACCTATCAGGACATCTACAACATCGCGCGCGAGATCCCGGCGGACACGCTGGCCGAAAATGTCGAACCGCGTCGTTGGTGGAAGGGCTGATTTAACGCCCGCCGGCAACGGCAGCACACCGGGACCGGCCCCTTGGGCCGGTCCCTTTCGACACCGGCCCGACCTTCCGGCACAGGGGGGCGGCCACATACGGGAGGGGCGGCCATGTCTGTATGGTCTGAAGCGGCGATGATCATTCCGACGATGCTTGGCGGTGACTGGTGGGAAATCACCCAGTCGCTGCGCACGTCAGGGGCTTGGATTACCGGTACTGTTGCGACGTTGTTGGGCGGTCTGCTGATCGCCTTCATCTATGCGGCGGTGCCGTTTATCGACCGGCATTTCGAGCGCACGATCATGGTGTATTCCTATCTCGGGATTGCCGTCATCATCTTTGTCGAAGTGATCCGGCGCTTTGTTTTCTCATTGCAGGCCCCCTGGTCCACGACGGTGCCACCAGTGCTGTTCCTGTTCATGGCCTGGGTCGGTTGTTCCTACAACATCAGGCTGCGGACGCACTTGGCGTTCAATGAATTCCGGATGAACATGCCCCGCAAGATGCAGTTTGCCTGTCTTACCCTTGACGCGGTTCTGTGGCTGGGATTTTGCATCATCATCGTCGTCACCGGGATGCGTGTCGCGGCCAATGCGGCGGATAATTTCCAGATCCTCGAAGGAACCGACAACATCATGAAATGGTGGTTTCTGATCAGCCTTCCGATCGCGTTCATGATGATGGCCGGGCGTGTGATCGAAAACTGGTACGAAGATTACCGCAACCTGAAATCCGGCGCGCCACTGATCAGCCAGGCCGTCATCGGAGGAGACGCGTGATGACCGACGCAACCATCATCACAGCCATATCGCTGGGCGTGACATTTCTGTTCATGTTGGGCGTGCCGGTATTTCTGATCATCGGCTATTGGGTGATCGGCACCTCGTTCGTGCTGGGCCAGACATTGGACAATGTGGGCGCCGAACTGTCCAACGTGTTCGTCAAGGGCTTTGCCCTGTTGGCGATGCCGCTGTTCATCCTGACCGGCGACCTGATCAACAAATCGGGCATCGCCCGGCGGCTTTCGGATTTCGCCTATTCCATCCTCGGCTGGTTGCGCGGCGGTCTGGCCATGGCGGCGATTGGTGCCTGCGGCCTGTTTGCCGCGATTTCGGGATCGAACAGCGCGACCACCGCCACCATCGGTTCGATGTTGCACCCCGAGATGATCAAGGGGGGCTATGATGAGCGGTTCTCGGCGGCGACGGCGGCGGCGGGGGGCACGGTGGGCATCATCATCCCGCCCTCGATCATTTTCATCGTCTACGGCTATCTGATGGGCCTGTCGATTTCCGACCTGTTCATCGCAGGCATCGTGCCCGGCGCGCTGATGGTGCTGGCAATGATGTTTGCGGCCTGGATCATCTGCACGATCAACGGCTGGGGGTATCTGATCCCGTTGCGGTTGGGCCGGATCCTGAAAACCGCGTTCGGGGCCTGGCTTGGGTTCTTTGCCATCGGTCTGGTGTTGTATGGCATCTACACCGGCAAGTTTTCCCCGACCGAGGCGGCGGCCGTGACCGTGGGCTTTTGTGTGATTGTCGGGCTGATCTGCTATCCTTTGAACCGGATCATGCACAACCATGGGTCGGATACGCCGGTCGATGAAAAATCGTTCCGCGACATGGCCGTGGTTGAAGGGTTCAAACTCACCGAGGTGCCCAGCATCACGATGCGCAGCGCCCAGATCACCGGTATTCTCGCGCCACTGATCGGTATTTCGGTGGTGATGCAGCAAAACATGTCACTGCTGGGGGCGCAGGCGGTGATCGGGAATTTCGTCATCT
>JAACVA010000082.1:8618-27720 GCA_009992615.1 Rhodobacterales bacterium | reverse complement strand
GGTGCGCATGGGTGACCAGGATATGGCCGATCACCTCGCCCGCCAAGGCCGCCTCAAGCGCGGCAAGGTGGCGCGCATCGTCCGGCCCCGGATCGATCACCGCCACCCGCCCCTGCCCCACCACATAGGTATTGGTGCCACGGAATGTCATCGGCGACGGGTTGGGCGCCAGCATCCGCCGCACGCCTGGCGCAACTTGGTCAAATACCCCCGGTGCGGGGTTGAAATCGGTGCGATCGATCATTCCTGGCTTCCTCGACGGGGCGCGAACGGCTATTGCGGCACCATGATGACATTTGCCTGGCTCAAACGCTATGCCCCGCGCTCGCTCTATGGGCGGGCGGTGTTGATCCTTCTGATGCCGGTGATCCTGATTCAGCTTGTGGTCACGGTGGTGTTTATCCAGCGCCACTATGAAGACGTGACCGAGCAGATGAGCCGCAATGTCGCAGAGGAACTGCGCTTTATCCGCGCGCAGATCGACATCGCCGCCACCCCGGACGCAGCCCTGAGCGATGTGACGCCCTTGGCCGAAGCGCTGCGCCTCACGCTCGCCCTGCCTGACCCGACGCCGCCGGCCGAGAACAGCCGACTGTTCTATGATCTGTCCGGGCGCGTCGTCATTGCAACTCTTGCCACAGAACTGGACGGTGTGCAGGCCCTTGACCTGTCCACCGACGAAAAGCGGGTGCACCTGACCCTGATCACCGTGCACGGGCCACTGGGCATCACGTTTCCCCGGTCGCGGGTATCGGCGTCAAATCCCCACCAACTGCTGGTGCTGATGGCGGGGGTCAGTCTGTTGCTGACGGTGATCTCGTTCCTGTTTCTGCGCAACCAGGTGCGCCCGATCCATGCCCTGGCCGAAGCGGCCGAGGCGTTCGGTCGGGGCCGCGCCCTGCCCTATCGGCCGCGCGGTGCCTCCGAGGTGCGTGCGGCGGGCCAGGCGTTTCTGGATATGCGCAACCGGATCGAGCGGCAGATCGAACAGCGTACAGTCATGCTGTCAGGGGTCAGCCACGATTTGCGCACCCCGATGACGCGTCTGAAGCTGGGCCTGTCGATGCTGGACGACAGCCCTGAAATAGCCGATTTGCAAGGCGATCTGCATGACATGCAGGCGATGCTGGACAGTTTCCTGGATTTCGTCCAACTCGATTCGCTCGATGACCCAGAACTGGTCGACCCTGCCGAGATGTTGGACACCGTGTCGCGCGGGGCCGGGCGTGCCGGGCAGGACGTGCGCGTCGTCGGGGCACGGCCTCGGGGCCTGGTGTTGCTCCGCCCCATGGCCGTGCGCCGGGCATTGGAAAATCTGATCGGAAATGCCGTGCGCTTTGGCCGCGTGGTCGAAGTTTCGTGCAGCGTAACCGACCGCGCGGTGGTGTTCAGCGTTCAGGATGACGGGCCGGGCATCGACCCCGCGGCGCGCGATGAGGCGCTCAAGCCGTTCACCCGGCTGGACACTGCGCGCAACCAGAACCGCGGCGGCAATGTCGGTCTGGGCCTGTCGATTGCGATGGACATTGCGCGTCAGCACGGCGGCACCCTGCGCCTTGACACCAGCGCGCATCTGGGAGGACTGCGGGCCGATCTGGTGCTGGCGCGCTAAGGCGCCGGCGCGCCTGCTCAGCCCTTTGCCGACCGCTTGCCCGCCTGACCCATCCTGTCATGCAGCGCCGCATTCACCGCAGGTGGCACAAATTTGGACGTGTCACCACCCAATCGGGCAATTTCCTTGACCAGCTTGCTGGCGATGGCCTGATGCCGCGCCTCGGCCATCAAAAACACGGTCTCGACCGAATCATCCATTATGCGATTCATGCCAACCATCTGATATTCATATTCAAAATCCGCAACGGCACGCAAACCGCGTACGATCACTGTGGCGCCCACGTCGCGCGCACAATCGATCAGCAGATTCTCGAACGGATGGGCCACCAATTCGCAACCGGTCCGTTCGGTCAGGCCCGAAAACTCGGCCTCGACCATCGCAACGCGTTCTTCCAGCGAAAACAGCGGGCCCTTGTCACGGTTGATCGCAATGCCGATCACCAGCCGGTCCACCAATCGACAGGCCCTGCGGATGATGTCGATATGACCCATGGTGATGGGATCAAAAGTGCCGGGGTACAGGCCGATGCGCATGGAATGCCTCATGGTTTCTTTACCATACGCAACAATATTGCGCCCCGGAATGCAAGGCCCCGATCATCCGCCCCTGTCCTTGATCGCCGGGTCAGTGCCCCATGACCATGGATTCCAATGCGTCCCGCTCCATCGACAGCTCGGCCAGACGGTGGTTCACCACATCGCCGATCGAGATCAGCCCGACCATGGCACCGTCCTGCATCACCGGCATGTGCCGGAACCGGCCCTGGCTCATCTTTTCCAGCACTGACAGGGCCTTGTCCTCGGGCGTGCAGGAAATCAGCGTTTTGGTCATCATTGTCGCGATCTTGTCGTTCAGACAGGTCGGCCCGCGTCGCCCCAGTTCGCGCACGATGTCACGTTCCGACAGGATGCCCACCGGCGCACCGCCCTCTGTCACGATCACCGCGCCGATCTTTTTCTTTGACAACAGCGCCACGGCATCCGCCACGGTCTGTTCGGGGGCGATGCTGATCACATCGGCGCCGGGCTTGCGGTTGAGAATTTTCTGGACGGACATCGGCATCTCCTTCAAAGGCGTGCGGCTGTGGTCCAGCGTCGCCTCTCGCCTGCCCTTCTGTCAAGCTTTGGCTTCCAAATGCTGGATCTCGGCGCGCAAACCCGCGCACAAAGCTTCGGCAAACCGGTTCAGCCGCCCCACCTGACGGTCGTCGCCATGGCGGATCAACCAAAAGGTGCGCGTCAATGACACCCGGTCGCACAGCACCCGCACAAGGCCCGGACAGGAGGACAGCGCAAAATCATGGGCCACGCCCACCCCCGCGCCCTGGGCCAGCCATTGAACCTGCACCGCCACCGAATTGGACGACAACGCCACTTTTTCAACGCCGATTTCGCCCAGATAATCCAGTTCCTTGTCGAAAATCATGTCGGGTATATAGCCAACGATGCGATGCGCCCCGAGATCGGCCAGATCGCGCAACGGCGGTGCTGCGGCCAGATACGCATGGTGGGCGGCCAGATGCAGGTGGTAATCCGCGATCTTCTGCACCGTCAGCCGTCCGCCAGTGGGCAGTGACACCGCGATGGCCATATCGGCCTCGCGTCGCGACAGGTTGAACACCCGGGGCAGCGCGACAAGCTGGATCTCCAGATCGGGGTGGCGCGCGATGATCCCGGCACAGACCTGCGGCAACAGGAAATTGGCGCAACCGTCCGGCGCGCCCAGCCGGATTGCCCCGCTCAACCGGTCGCCCTGGCCGCGCAACTCATCCTCGGCGGCGCCCATGGCCTGTTCCGCCGCCTCTGCATGGGGCAGAAACCGCTGGCCCGCCGCGTTCAGAACATACCCCTGGGGCGATTTGGTGAACAGCACGGCGCCCAGCCCCCGTTCCAGCCGCGCAATACGCCGCCCCACCGTGGCCGCGTCCAGCTTCAGCGCCCGCGCGGCACCCGACAGGCTGTCATGGCGGGCCACAAACAGGAAAATCCGCATGTCATCCCACTGCATCACCGCCTCCATACCGTTAAAATTGCAAAGCCCTTTTGATAAACTGCCGCTTTTCCGAACGCTCCTGCAACCCTAGACTGACCCAAACTGGACCAATGCGGAGCATACCATGCAAACCCTGTCTCACTGGATCAACGGCCAACACGTCAAAGGCACCGGACGCCACGCCGATGTCTTCAACCCCGCCACCGGCGAGGTGCAGGCGCAGGTGCCGCTGGCCAGCACCGCAGAGATGGACGCCGCGATCAACGCCGCCGCCGCCGTCCAGCCGAAATGGGGCGCCACCAACCCCCAGCGCCGCGCCCGGGTGATGATGGAATTCGTGCGCCTGCTGAACCGCGACATGGACAAACTGGCCGAGGCGCTGTCGCGCGAACACGGCAAGACGATCCCCGACGCCAAGGGCGACGTGCAGCGCGGCCTTGAGGTGGTGGAATTCTGCATCGGCGCGCCGCACCTGCTGAAAGGTGAGTTCACCGACAGCGCCGGCCCCGGCATCGACATGTATTCCCTTCGCCAACCGCTTGGCGTGGTGGCGGGAATCACCCCGTTCAACTTTCCCGCCATGATCCCGCTGTGGAAAATGGCCCCCGCCCTGTCCTGCGGCAACGCCTTCATCCTGAAACCATCCGAGCGTGATCCTTCGGTGCCGCTGATGCTGGCCGAACTGTTGCAAGAGGCGGGCCTGCCCGACGGCATCCTGCAAGTGGTGAATGGCGACAAGGAAGCCGTGGACGCCATCCTTGACAACGAAACCATTCAGGCGATCGGCTTTGTCGGCTCGACCCCGATCGCGCAGTATATCTATGCGCGCGGCTGTGCGGCCGGCAAACGGGTGCAGTGTTTCGGCGGCGCCAAGAACCACATGATCATCATGCCCGACGCCGACATGGACCAGGCCGCCGACGCCCTGATCGGCGCCGGTTTTGGCGCGGCGGGCGAACGCTGCATGGCGATTTCGGTCGCCGTGCCGGTGGGCGAAAAAACCGCCGATGCCCTGATCGAACGGCTGATCCCGCGCATCGAAAAGCTGAAGGTCGCCCCCTATACCGCTGGCAACGATGTCGATTACGGCCCGGTGGTGACAGCCGCCGCCAAGGCCAATATCCTCGGCCTTGTGGAAAAAGGCATCGCGCAAGGCGCGAAACTGGTGGTCGACGGGCGCGATTTCAAACTCCAGGGCTATGAAGACGGCTTTTTCGTCGGCCCCCACCTGTTTGATCATGTGACCCCCGACATGGATATCTATCGCAAGGAGATTTTCGGCCCCGTCCTGTGCCAGGTGCGCGCCAAATCCTATGAAGAGGCGCTGGGATACGCGATGGACCACGAATATGGCAACGGCACCGCGATCTTTACCCGCGATGGCGACACGGCGCGTAATTTCGCCAACCGGATCAACATCGGCATGGTCGGCATCAACGTGCCCATCCCGGTTCCGCTGGCCTATCACACCTTCGGTGGCTGGAAGAAATCGGGCTTTGGCGATCTGAACCAGCACGGGCCGGATTCATTCCGGTTCTACACCCGAACGAAAACCGTGACCGCGCGCTGGCCATCGGGCATTCGGCAAGGTGGGGAATTCAACTTCAAAGCAATGGATTGATTGCCAGGGCAAAAGCCTCCACCAAAAGCACGGACCGGAGAACACCATGGATTTCGGCCTCAACGCAGAGCAGACTGCCATTTTTGAAATGGCCAGGGCCTTTGGGCAAGACCATATCGCCCCCCATGCCCGGCAATGGGAAAGGGAAGGCACCCTTCCCCGGGATCTCTGGCTGCGTCTTGCCGAACTGGGCTTCGCCGGGCTTTACGTCAACGAAGACTCGGGCGGCACCGGTCTGTGCCGCCTCGATGGCACGCTTGTCTTCGAAGCGCTGTCGATGGCGTGCCCCTCGGTTGCGGCGTTTCTGTCGATCCACAACATGTGCGCCGCAATGATTGATCGCCATGGTTCGCAGGCCCTGAAATCGCGGCTGTTGCCTCGGGCGCTGACCATGGAAATGGTGTTGTCCTATTGCCTGACCGAACCCGGCTCGGGCAGCGATGCCGCCGCCTTGCGCACCCGCGCCACACGCACCCCAGACGGTTACAGCCTGACCGGCACCAAGGCGTTCATCTCGGGCGGCGGCTATTCCGACGCCTATGTCGTGATGTGCCGAACCGGCGAGGATGGCCCCAAAGGCATTTCCACCGTGATCGTCGAGGCCGGCGCGCCGGGGCTGTCCTTTGGCGGGCTTGAGGACAAGATGGGCTGGCGCAGCCAACCGACCCGTCAGGTGCAAATGGACAATTGCAACATTCCTGACGAGAATCTGCTGGGTGAAGCGGGCAAGGGTTTCACATATGCGATGGCCGGCCTCGATGGCGGGCGTCTGAACATCGCCGCCTGCTCACTTGGTGCGGCGCAACATGCGTTGGACATGACCCTGTCCTATATGCGCCAGCGCACCGCCTTTGGCCGACCGATCGACCAGTTTCAGGCGTTGCAGTTCCGCCTTGCCGATCTCGAGATCGAGCTTCAGGCCGCCCGCGTTTTCCTGCGCCAGGCGGCCTGGAAACTGGACACCGCCGCCCCTGATGCCACAACGCATTGCGCCATGGCCAAGAAATTCGTCACCGAGGCGGGGTCGCGCATCGTCGATCAATGCCTGCAACTGCATGGCGGGTATGGCTATCTGGCAGACTACGGGATTGAAAAGCTGGTGCGCGATTTGCGGGTACATCAAATTCTGGAAGGAACCAATGAAATCATGCGCTTGATCGTCGCCCGCGATATGTTGAGCCGATGAGCGACATTCTTATCCGCACCACCGGCTGCGTGGGTCGGATCACCTTGAACCGTCCCGCAGCGATCAACGCCCTGACCCGTGATATGGTGCGTGCCCTTGATGCCGCGCTGATCGACTGGGCCGGGCGCGATGATCTGGCCATGCTGGTGATCGACGGCGCAGGCGAACGCGGGTTTTGCGCCGGCGGCGACATTGCAGAAATGTATGCGACGGGCCGCGCGGGTGACTTTGATTACGGGCGACGGTTCTGGCGTGACGAATACCGAATGAATGCCCGATTGTTCAACTTTCCCAAACCGGTGGCCAGTTTTCTGCAAGGCTTCACCATGGGCGGTGGCGTGGGTGTCGGCTGTCACGGCAGCCACCGGGTGGTGGGGCACACCAGTCGCATCGCCATGCCGGAATGCGGCATCGGTCTCGTGCCCGATGTGGGGGGGTCGCTGATCCTGGCCCGGGCACCGGGGCGGCTGGGCGAATATCTGGGCACCACGGCCGCACGGATGGACGCGGCAGATGCGATACACGCCGGGTTCGCAGATTATTTCATCCCCGAAGAGGCGTGGCCCGCCCTCATCGCCGCGCTTGAGCGCACCGGCGACTGGGCGCGCATCGACGCCGCCGCCAAAGACCCGGGCCGATCAAGCCTTGCTGCTCAGTCGATTGAAATAGAAGCATTGTTTTCCGCATACGATTTGCTGGATCTTCACAACGCACTGGCCTCGAATGACAGCGCTTTCGCCGTCGCCGCGCGCGATGCATTGGCCCGCGTTTCGCCCCTGGCGGCGGCCTGCACGCTGGAACTGGTGCGCCGGGTCCGCGGGATGAACAGCATCGAACAGGCATTGGGCATGGAATATCGCTTCAGCTATCGCGCAATGGAACAGGGTGATTTTCTGGAAGGCATCCGCGCCGTCATCATCGACAAGGACCGTACGCCCCAGTGGCGCCACGGGTTGAATGATGTGGCGCCGCATGTTTCGCAAATGTTGGGGCCTTTGGGCATTCAGGCACTGGATATGGGAGGATCGGAATGAAAATCGGCTTCATCGGGTTGGGCAACATGGGCGCGCCCATGGCCCGCATCCTGGCCGCAGCAGGGCACAGTGTGACAGGCTTTGACGTGGCCGGGGTCACGATCGAAGGCGTCAGCCCCGCCGAAAGCGCGGCGGCGGCGGCGCGATTGGCAGAGGTGGTCATCACCATGCTGCCTGACGGTGCCATCCTGCGTGACGTGGCGGCACAGATACACCCGGCCATGGCACAGGGCGCGGTGCATCTCGACTGTTCGACCGTCGATGTGGACAGCGCGAAAATCGTCGCGCGAGCCGCCGAACAGGCGGGTGTCGCCGCGCTGGATGCCCCCGTTTCGGGGGGCGTCGGCGGCGCGGCAGCGGGCACGCTGACCTTCATGGTGGGTGGCCCTGATAGCGCCTTTGCAACCTGCGCGCCGCTTTTTGAGGCCATGGGGCAAACGGCGGTGCGTTGCGGCGGGCCGGGCATGGGGCAGGCCGCCAAGATTTGCAACAACATGATCCTGGGCGTCACCATGATTGCGACATGCGAGGCGTTCGCGCTGGCCGACAAGCTGGGCCTTGACCGACAGGCGATGTTTGATGTCGTCAGCACCGCGTCGGGGGCTTCCTGGTCGATGAACGCCTATTGCCCGGCACCGGGCATCGGCCCGAACTCTCCCGCCGACAACGGCTATGCCCCCGGATTTGCGGCTGAACTGATGCTGAAAGACCTGCGCTTGGCACAAATGGCGGCCGCGGCAGCAGATGCCGACACCCCTCTGGGGCAGGCCGCGCGCGATCTTTATGAACAATTCGTCGAACAGGAAGACGGCAAGGGGCGCGATTTCTCAGCCATGCTGCCGCGTTTTACCGCCCGGCATCGGGGCACCTGAGGCCCGGCTTCTTCTTGCCGAAAATACTCAATATCCGACGCCAAATGCCAACGGGCCGCCCGATCAGGGGCGGCCCGTTGCAATCCATGAACGCGTCTCACATGCGCGAGGCGACGTTTTCCCAGTTCACCAGGTTGTCGAGGAAATTGGTCAGATAGGCGGGCCGCTTGTTGCGGAAATCGATGTAATAGGAATGTTCCCACACATCACAGCCCAACAGTGCGGTCTGGCCGTGGCACAGCGGGTTCACGCCGTTTTCGGTTTTCGTCACCTTCAGGCTGCCGTCCTTGTCCTTGACCAGCCAGCACCAACCTGAACCGAACTGACCGGCACCGGCGGCACCGAACGCCTCTTTGAATTTGTCAACCGAACCGAAATTTTCGGTCAGCGCCTTTTCCAGCGCGCCGGGGATTGCGCTTTGGGTCGGGCTCATCATCTCCCAGAACTGATTGTGGTTCCACAACTGGCTGATGTTGTTGAAGATACCGCTCTGAGCCACCGCCGACGCGTCATAGGTGCCAGTGATGATCTGTTCCAGCGTCTTGCCATCCCATTCGGTGCCCGAGATCAGCTTGTTGCCGTTGTCGACATAGGCTTTGTGGTGCAGGTCGTGGTGGTATTCCAGCGTTTCCTTGGACATGCCGTGTGCGGCCAGCGCGTCATGGGCATAGGGAAGATCGGGAAGGTCGAAAGCCATGGGAAGCCCCTTTGTTTGGTTATCGGTTGCCTGATACCTGCGGCGCGGACGCCCCAAGGTCAAGCCTTCGCTTACAAAACACCGCCCACGCGCGGCGGTTCCGTTCAGGCCCGAAACAGCGTCACCTCGCCACCGGGCCGCGCCGCCATCGACAACAGATCGAACACATATTGCGCGACCGAGCGGAAACAGATCACCTCGACCTCGCCTTCCGCGATCACGCGCAGGGCGGCGGGCACCTGGGCCAGGCGGGTGCGGCGCAGTTCACCGACCGGCAAGCCGGCGGGCGAAACATCGGCCGGCGTCAGCTTGGCCAGAACCTCGCGCGCGAGGGGACCGGTGATGCGCAACAGTGCGCGGGCGTCGGATACATCGGCGGCAAGGTGGTGCAGGTTTTGCAAGGCCGCTGCCAACTGCGCGAGGGCGCCTTCCACCTCGGGCCGGGGCAGCATCAACAACACCTCATCGGGCGACATCCAGGCGCAGGCATTCCCGCCCGCCGCCGTCACCTGTCGCTGACAAGGCATGTCCAGCCCTGCCACGGCGCGCAGCGTTCCGGCCAAGGCGACAAGATCGCCGCGCAGGGCGATCATACCCCGGGGGCCGATTTCAGTGATCTGGCAGAACCCGTCATAGCGGGCACCTTTCAGGGGGGTGACGGGATCAGACATCCTGTTTTGCGCCTTGCTTGTCGTAAAACACCGGGTCGACAATGCGCGCCGTGGCGATGGTGCCGTCGAGACGCGGAAATTCCAACGTTTCCCCGATCCGGTCAGGTCCGTGCAGCACCAGGCCCAAGGCGATGCCCCGGTTCAAAGTAGGCGAGAAATAAGTCGAGGTGACGCGGCCCTGCGTGTGTCTCTGCCCGTTGGCGTTGCGGCCTGGGGCAGTGGCATAGGCACCCTCGGGCAAGACCGACCCGTCCGGGGTTTCCAACCCGACCAGTTTCCAGCGGTCCGGGTCGGTCATGTGGCGGCGCAGCTGACCACGCTTGCCGATGAAATCGGCCTTTTTCTTCGAAATGGCCCACCCAAGGCCCAGATCCTGCGGGATCACCGTGCCATCGGTTTCATCGCCGATCATAATAAATCCCTTTTCGGCCCGCATGACATGCAATGCCTCTGTCCCATAGGGGGTCACGCCAAATTCGGCCCCCGCCTCAAGCAGCATATCCCACAACGCGCGGCCCTGCGCGGCGGGGGCGGCGATTTCAAAACTCAGCTCGCCCGAGAACGAAATGCGAAACACCCGCACGGGGATGTCGGCCAAGCGGCCTTCCATCCAGTGCATTGCCGGCAGGTTGGTCTTGCCCACCTCCAGACCGCCAAGTTTTTCAAGGACGCGGCGCGCGTTCGGCCCGACCACGGCGATCTGGGCATATTGCTCGGTCACGTTTGCGGTGTACACTTGCCAGTCCCACCATTCGGTCTGCAACCACTCTTCCATATGGGCATGGATGCGGTCGGCGCCGCCGGTGGTGGTGTGGCACAGCCACGTGTCGCCGCCCAGACGTGCGACCACGCCATCGTCGATCAAAAAACCGTTCTCGCCGCACATCAGGCCATAGCGGCATTCGCCCAGTCCAAGGGGTGACATCATGTTGGTATAGATCATATCAAGAAACCGGCCCGCATCGGGCCCCTTGACCAGGATCTTGCCCAGGGTGCTTGCATCCAGCAGGCCCAGCGAATTGCGGGTCGTATTGATTTCGCGCTTCACCGCGTCGGCATGGCTTTCGGCACCCTTGGGATAACAATAGGGGCGGCGCCAGTGGCCGACCGGTTCGAAACAGGCGCCATTGTCAATGTGCCATTGCTGGATCGGGGTGGCGCGCAAAGGCTGAAATATCCCGCCCCGTGCCTCACCGGCCAGCGCGCCCATGGTGACGGGCGTATAGGGGGGGCGGAACGTGGTGGTGCCCACCTGCGGGATCGGCGCGTCCAGCGCGCCCGACAACACAGCCAAGCCGTTTATATTGCTAAGTTTACCTTGGTCCGTCGCCATCCCGAGGGTGGTATAGCGTTTGGCGTGTTCGACGCTTTCATAGCCTTCCTGCGCCGCCAGTTGCACATCGGACACCTTCACATCGTTCTGGAAATCCAGCCACATCTTGCCACGCCGTCTGATGGCGGCCCCTTGTGGCATGATCCAGACCGGCAACAGCGGATTTGTCTGCACAGCGCTGCCGTTGGGCGTCAACATCGCCCCGGGCGTTGCCCCGCCAAGCGCGATGCCAACTTTCGTGGCATCCGCCAAAACCTCGGAACATCCCAACAGACCGCTGGCGGCCCCAGCCGTGGTGACGAAAGCCCGCCCATCTGCCCCGGTTGGCGGGCGGGTGGGATCGGGCGAAAAACAGGCAAGGGCCTCATCCCAGATCAGCTTGCCGCCGCAATGCGACCACAGGTGCACAACGGGCGACCAGCCGCCCGACATCGCCACGACATCGCAAGGGATGGTTTCGGTCACCGCCCCCTCGCCCGCCTGGCGACACAGCGCGACGGCGCTGACACGCTTGCCGCCCCGCACCTGCGCCACCGCCTTGCCGGTCTCGATGCGGATGCCCAGTTGCCGGGCCTGCTGCATCAACGCACCACCACCATCGGGGCGGGCATCGACAATGGCGGGCACGTCCAGCCCGGCCCGTTTCACGGCGATGGCGGTGCGATAGGCATCGTCGTTGTTGGTAACCACGACCACCCGGTCGCCCGGTGAGACGGCAAAATTGACGATGTAATCCCGCACGGCGCTGGCAAGCATCACGCCGGGAATGTCGTTGCCCGCAAAGGACAACGGCCGTTCGATCGCGCCGGTGGCGCTGACGATCGTCTTGCAACGGATCCGCCACAGCCGATGACGCGGCAAGTCAGCGCCAGGCAGATGATCGCCCAATCGTTCGCATGCCAAAAAATAGCCGTGATCATAAACACCCACCGCAACGCAGCGCAGGCGCAGCGTGACATTCGGCCGGGTCGACAATTTTGCGATGGTTGCGGCGATCCAGTCGGCAGCGTCCTGGCCATCAATCCTGTCGCCATCCACCGGCGCACGTCCGCCCCAATCGGGCGTCTGTTCGATCAGCATCACCCGCTGCCCGGTTTCGGCGGCGCAAAGCGCGGCCTGCAGTCCCGCAATCCCGCCGCCGACGATCACACTGTCGAAATGCGCGTGCAGATGTTCATAGCGGTCCGCATCATGATCCTTCGGCGCACGGCCCAGCCCGGCCGATTGGCGGATGAAGGGCTCGTAGAGATATTTCCAGAGCGGCCGCGGATGGATGAACATCTTGTAGTAGAAGCCCGCCGGCAGGAACCGTGCAAGCTGTGCATTCACCGCGCCAATGTCGAATTCCAGCGAGGGCCAGTGATTTTGCGACTGCGCGGTCAGCCCCTCGAACAGCTCGGTCGTGGTGGTCCGCTGGTTCGGCTCGAACCGCGGACCGGTGCCGAGGTTGACCAGAGCGTTGGGCTCTTCCGCACCACTGGCGACGATGCCGCGGGGACGGTGGTATTTGAACGACCGGCCCACCAGCATCACGTCGTTGGCCAACAGCGCCGATGCCAACGAATCGCCCGCAAAACCACGCAGGCGTTGGCCGTTGAAGGTGAATCTCCGAGGTTCGGTGCGAACGATCAGGCGACCGCCGGTGGCCAGGCGTGTGCTCATGCCCCGCCCCTTGCGCGCGGGGAGATGGCGGAGCCTCCGGCGGGAGTATTTTTACAAAGAAGAAACATCAGTTGCTTTCCCACTGCCAGTCGGGGCGGCGCGCGATGATCTCATCAACAACCTGGCGTGGCGGCGCGGCGGTTTGCGCCGTGTAGGTGGCGAACACCTCAAGCGTGACGGTGCAGCGGGCGACATGAAACCACTTGCCACACCCCATGGAATGGCGCCAGCGCTCGAAATGCACGCCCCTGGGGTTGGTGCGCAGAAAAAGGTACCCCTCGAACGCTGCATCGTCAGCACCGGGACCGGCCCGGGTGATGTGGGCCTGCCCGCCGGGGGAAAGCTCGGTTTCGTCTGCCGCGATGCCGCAGCAGGGGCAGGTCAGGATCAGCATGGCACGCCCCCTGCGAGGCGCGGGTCAAACTCGGCGCGGAGATTAGAAAACGGTATAAACCGGGGGCTGCCGGGGGATGTCCTGACCAATGCCGGTGCCGGTGTACAGCACCGATGCGAAGGCCGCGAGCATGATCGTGGCAAATGCCCCGGCCAACAGCCCCGCAAGGGCAGGCGCGGCGCGGCGCAGGCGGGCCAGATCGGGGCGGTGAAGAGCGGCCATGACGGAATCCTTTCGAATGTCGTCATGATACTTGGAACGCGGGCGGCGCCTGTCAAGGCGCCCGCCCGTTTGTTGTGCGGTGCAGCGCGGTCAGTTGCTTGTGGTTGCGGCGGGTGTGGGCGTGGCCGGATCGGTGGCATCGTTGCCAAGGAAGTACCATCCACCAAGGGCGATGACGATGACGGCAACAACGGCATAGATGATATTGGTCTGGGACATGAGTTCACCTTCGGGTAACGGGGGGGCGTGCGAGACATATGGTAAGACCCGCTATGATATTCACGTGACACTGAACGCTCCGCCACGGCCATCGGCGGAATTCTGCCGATCTGCGCCTCGCCGTCGCGAGTCAATGGGCCACCCCCGCGGCAACGCTTTCGTCGATGAACCGGCCCTCGCGGAACCGGTCCAGCGTGAAAGCGGCGGCCAGAGGCCCCGGTTCGCCACGGGCGATCAGATCGGCGGTGGCCCAGCCGCTGCCTGGAATCGCCTTGAACCCGCCGGTGCCCCAGCCGCAGTTGATGAAGCAGTTGCCCAGAGGCGTCGTGCCGATGATTGGTGAGCGATCGCCGGTCACATCCACGATGCCGCCCCACTGGCGCAGCATCTTGAGCCGCGAGATCATCGGAAATGTCTCGATCAGGGCGCGTACGGTTTCCTCGATGTGATGGAAGCTGCCCCGCTGGGTGTAGTTGTTGAAGCCGTCGGTGCCGCCGCCGATCACCATTTCGCCCTTGTCGGATTGCGACATATAGCCGTGCACCGTGTTGGCCATGACCACCACATCCATGCAGGGCTTGATCGGTTCGCTGACCAGCGCCTGAAGTGCCACCGATTCGATCGGCAGGCGGAAGCCGGCCATTTCGGCCAGTACCCCCGAGTGCCCCGCCACCACGAGGGCCAACTTGTCGCAGTCGATATCGCCCTTTGTCGTGGTCACGCCAATGGCGCGCCCGCCCGCCTGGCGCACGGCAGTCACTTCGCATTGCTGCACGATGTCCATCCCCATGGCGCTGCACGCGCGGGCATAGCCCCAGGCCACCGCATCGTGGCGCGCGGTGCCGCCACGCGCCTGCCACAGCGCCCCCAGCACCGGATAGCGCGGCCCGTCTATATTCAGGATCGGACACAAGTCTTTTACCCGCCCCGGGCCAATGAATTCGGTTTGCACCCCTTGCAGGGCATTGGCCTGAGCGGTGCGTTTGTACCCGCGCACCTCGTGGTGGGTCTGGGCCAGCATCATCACGCCGCGCGGGCTGAACATCACGTTATAGTTGATGTCCTGGCTGATCGTTTCATAAAGTGACCTAGCCTTTTCGTAGATCGCTGCTGATGGATCTTGAAGATAATTGCTGCGGATGATCGTGGTGTTGCGCCCGGTGTTGCCGCCACCCAACCAACCCTTTTCAATGACCGCGACATTGCGGATGCCATATTTCTTGCCCAGCCAATAGGCCGTGGCCAACCCATGCCCACCTGCCCCCACGATCACCACGTCGTATTTCGCCTTTGGCGCGGGCGAACGCCAGGCGCGGTCCCACCCGGTATGATGGCGCAGCGCCTCACGCGCGACAGCAAAGACGGAATAGCGTTGCAACAGTCGGACTCTCCTGTTGGGCGGGCAAGGCAGTGCGCCTTTTATCCGCCTGTTACCACCGCGCGCCGCCTTGTCAAACGGCACCTGCGGGGCGGTTTGCGACATGTTTCGCCATCGCCCCTTGACCGAACTGTCACCGGCATGTGACCGAAGGTCGCGCCGTGCTGGTGTTTGGCGCGCAGAGGCGGCACATAGGGCCAGACAAAGAGGAGAAGGCGATGTTTTGGGCTGTGGCAATCGGTTTGGCGGGGGTGACGGCGGCGCTGATTGTTGTGGCCCTTTTGGGCCGGGGGCGCACGCCCAGCCTGCCCGCCACCGCCAGCGACGTGCAGATTTACCGTGACCAGCTGGACGAGGTCGGTCGGGATGTCGCGCGCGGCACCCTGAGCGCGGACGAAGCTGCGCGGGTGCGCATCGAGGTGTCGCGCCGCCTGCTCGACGCCAACCGGGCCGCGCGCGGCGCCCGCCCGCCAGAAAACAGCCCGCCCGCCCTGACCGGTGCTGTCGCGGTGATCTGCGCCCTGGTGGTTCTGGGTGGGGGCATTGGCACATATCTCTGGATGGGCGCGCCCGGATATCCCGATCTGCCGATGAAGACCCGGATCGCGCTGGCCGAAACTGCCCGCGCCGATCGTCCCGGTCAGATCGAAGCCCAGCAGCAGGCGGCAGAGCTGCGCGGCGCGCCGGACATGTCACGGATCGACCCCAAGTTTCTTGAGATGATCGACCAGTTGAGACAGGCCCTGGTGGATCGCCCGGATGATCTGCGTGGTCACGAACTGTTGGCCCGCAACGAGGCGGCCCTTGGCAACCATGCCGCCGCCATCGCGTCACAACAGCGGGTCATCGCCCTGAAAACCGACAGCGCCACCGCCGCCGATTACACCGATCTGGCCGAATACATGATCCTGGCCGCCGGCGGATATGTTTCCCCCGAGGCCGAGGCCGAACTGACCCGCGCCCTGCGTCTGGACAATGGCAACGGTGCTGCGCGCTATTACTCGGGGCTGTTGTATGCCCAGACCGGGCGGCCTGATCTGGCCTTCCAATTGTGGAGCGGGCTTTTGGAGGCCGGGCCGGAAAGCGCGCCCTGGATCGCACCGATCCGCGCACAAATTGCCGAACTGGCCGATCTGGCCGGTGTGCGCTATGACATTCCATCTGCCGTCGGCCCCGATGCCGAGGCCGTGGCGGCCGCAGAGCAGATGACACCCGAACAGCGCACCGAGATGATCCGCGGCATGGTGTCGGGCCTGGCGGCGCGGCTGGCCGATCAGGGTGGCCCGCCGGCCGACTGGGCGCGCCTGATCGCCGCCTACGGGGTGCTGGGTGAAGAACGTGCCGCCAGCGACATCTATCGCGAGGCATTGACGGTCTTTGCAGATGATCCCGACGGGCTGCGCGCGATCCGCGGCGCCGGACAACAGGCGGGCGTGGCGCAATGATCTGCGCCGGGCTTGACGATCTGGCCACCCGCCTGCCACGCCACGGCGCCCTTGCCGGGCTGGATCTGGGCACCGTCACCTTGGGTGTCGCCATATCAGACGTGCGGCGCGGCATCGCCACGCCGCAGGAAACCATCCGGCGCACCAAATTCAGCGCCGATGCCGCGCGTCTGCTGCAAATCATCGCCGACCGCCAGATCACCGGCCTGATCCTGGGCCTGCCCCTGAACATGGACGGGAGCGAGGGGCCGCGCGCCCAGTCCACCCGCGCCTTTGCGCGCAACCTCGAACGCCTGACCGACCTGCCCATCGCCTTTTGGGACGAGCGTCTGTCCACTGTCGCAGCCGAGCGCGCCCTGATCGAGGCAGACACCTCGCGCAAGCGTCGTGCCCAGGTGATTGACCACGTTGCCGCCGGGTATATCCTTCAGGGCGCGCTGGACCGCCTGTCGCATATGAAAGCCACCGATGAGTGATGTCGTCTGGACCCGCCCCGAAGTTGAATCGCCCTGCGTGAAGATCTGTGTCGTCCACCCGGTCGCGCGACTGTGCACCGGATGTCTGCGTTCGCTCGACGAAATCGCCGGTTGGTCGCGCTATACCCCCGAAGAACGCCGCATCATCATGGCAGATCTGCCCAACCGCGCCGGTCGCCTGACCCGGCGGCGCGGCGGACACGCCGCACGGGTCAAGCCAGGCACCGACTGACGCCCTATTCCGCCGCTTCGGCGTATGCCTCTAACGGTGGGCAGGTACAGACCAGATTCCGGTCGCCATAGACGTTGTCGACCCGGTTCACCGGTGGCCAGTATTTATCGACCCGGAACGCGCCTTTGGGGTAACAGCCCTGTTCGCGGCTGTACGGCCGGTCCCAATCCCCCACCAGATCCTCAACCGTGTGGGGGGCGTTTTTCAATGGGTTGTTCACCGCATCGCCACCCTCTTCCACTGCACGGATTTCGGCGCGGATCGACAGCATGGCATCGCAGAACCGGTCAAGCTCGGCCTTGGTTTCGCTTTCGGTGGGTTCCACCATCAGTGTGCCGGCCACCGGCCACGACATGGTGGGCGCATGGAAACCATTGTCGATCAGACGCTTGGCAATATCATCCACGGTCACATTGGCCGACTTTTCAAACGGGCGGGTGTCCAGGATGCATTCGTGCGCCACACGCCCGTGGCTGCCGCGGTACAACACCTCGAACGCCCCTTCCAGGCGTTTGGCGATATAGTTGGCGTTCAGGATCGCCACCTTGGTCGCCTGGGTCAGCCCCGCCCCGCCCATCAACAGGCAATAGGCCCAGGAAATCGGCAGGATCGACGCGCTGCCATAGGGCGCCCCGCTGACCGGTCCGCCGCTGTGCAAGGCCGGGTGGCCGGGCAGGAACGGCGCCAGATGCGCCTTCACCCCGATCGGCCCCATGCCGGGGCCACCGCCGCCATGCGGAATGCAGAATGTCTTGTGCAGATTCAGGTGCGACACGTCGCTGCCGATCTCGCCCGGCTTGGACAGCCCCACCATGGCATTCAGATTGGCGCCGTCCAGATACACCTGACCGCCGTATTGGTGGGTGATCTCGCACACCTCGCGCACGGTTTCCTCGAACACGCCATGGGTGCTGGGATAGGTGATCATGCAAGCGGCCAATGTATCGCCCGCCGCCGCCGCCTTGGCGCGGAAATCGACCACATCGATGTCGCCGCGTTCGGTGCATTTCACCACAACCACTTTCATGCCGCCCATATGCGCGCTGGCCGGGTTGGTGCCATGGGCGTTCATCGGGATCAGACACACCTTGCGCTGCACATCGCCGCGCGCCTTGTGATAGCCCATGATCGTCAACAAGCCCGCATATTCGCCCTGCGCGCCACTGTTTGGCTGCATCGACATGGCATCATAACCGGTGATCTGGCACAATTTGGCGCTCAGATCCTCCAGCATCACGGCATAGCCCTTGGCCTGCTCGGCAGGCGCAAACGGGTGGATCGACGAAAACTCGGGCCAGGTGATCGGCATCATCTCGACCGCCGCGTTCAGCTTCATCGTGCACGACCCCAGCGGGATCATCGCCCGGTCCAGCGCCAGATCGCGGTCGGACAGGCGGCGCATGTAACGCATCATTTCCGTTTCGGCCCGGTTCATGTGGAACACCGGGTGGGTCAGATATTCAGTTATGCGGAACATCGCATCGGGGATGCAATAGGCCTCGGTCAGATCGTCACGCTGGCCGTGGATGCCAAAGCACTCCCACAGCCGTTCAACGGTTTGCGGGCGGGTGGTTTCGTCCAGTGTGATGCCCAGCCGCGTCTCGCCCACTGCGCGCAGGTTGATCTTGTGCCGCCGCGCCTCGTCCAGAATGGCCCCGCGAAGCGGGCCGCAGTCAACCGTCAGAGTGTCGAAATAACCCTCGGGCTCGATGACAAAGCCATGGGCCTGCAACACCTTGGCGACGCGCACCGTCTTGCGGTGGATCCGCTGGGCGATGGCCTTCAGCCCCTCGGGGCCATGGAACACCGCATAGAACGACGCCATCACTGCCAACAGCGCCTGGGCGGTGCAAACGTTGCTGGTGGCCTTTTCGCGGCGGATGTGCTGTTCGCGGGTTTGCAGGGCCAGACGATAGGCCTTGTTGCCCCGCGCGTCGATCGACACACCCACGATGCGCCCCGGCATCGCCCGTTTATAGGCATCCATGCACGCCATATAGGCCGCGTGCGGCCCGCCATAGCCCATGGGCACGCCAAACCGCTGGGTGCTGCC
>JAACVA010000082.1:0-8600 GCA_009992615.1 Rhodobacterales bacterium | reverse complement strand
CATCGCGCCGGGCTCTTTCAACAGGGTCAGCGCCAAAGGATCGGCGATCACAATCCCAATCGCCCCAGCCCCGTGCAAAGCCGCTGTTTCGGCGGTGAAATCCCGAAGATGACCATAGGTGCCGGGATACTGGAACACCGCGCCGAACACCCGTTCGGGTTCCAGCATTTCGGGCGCGCCGACGATCACCTCGATGCCCAGAGGCGCGGCGCGGGTGCGGATCACGGCAATGTTCTGGGGGTGGCAGTTTTCATCGACAAAGAACGCCGTGGCCTTCGATTTTGCCACGCGTTGGGCCATGGTCATCGCCTCGGCCGCCGCTGTCGCCTCGTCCAGCAGGCTGGCGTTGGCCACTTCCAGACCGGTCAGATCGCACACCATCGTCTGATAGTTCAAAAGAGCCTCAAGCCGCCCCTGGCTGATTTCCGGCTGATAGGGTGTATAGGCCGTATACCACGCCGGGTTTTCCAGAATGTTGCGCTGAATCGCCGGTGGCGTCACCGTGCCGTGATAGCCTTGCCCGATCATTGACGCGAATACCTCGTTCTGCTTGGCCACCTCGGCCATGTACCACAGCAGTTCACGCTCGGATTTCGGCTTGCCGAAGGCCAGCGGTTGCGCCTGGCGGATGCTGGCGGGCACCGTCTGGTCGATCAGCTCGTCCAGCGTCGCCACGCCCAGCACCGCCAGCATTTGCGCCATTTCAGCAGGAGATGGCCCGATGTGGCGGCGATTGGCAAAGTCATAGGGCAGATAGTCTGTGGGGGTAAATGTCATCTCTGGCTCCGATGCTGGAAAGGCCGTGCTGCGCCCGGCCTTGGCCTGCGGCGGGGATATTCAAGAAAACAAAGACTTGGCGATGTCGATGATTTACATATTTGATTTCTTGAATATCCCCGCCGCAGGCTTGAATCTCTTGTGGCGAAACGGCGGTGACGATGCCTAGCCGATGAACTTGAGATACGCCTCTTCATCCATCATGTCGTCCATCACCGACACGTCCTCGAGTTTCATCTTGAAGAACCAGCCGTCGCCGGTGGGGTCTTCATTCACCAGCGCCGGATTGTCGATCAGCGCCCCGTTCACCTCGACGATCTCGCCGTCCACCGGGGCCATGATGTCGGATGCGGCCTTGACAGATTCGATGACAACGACCTCTTCATCCTTGACCACCATGCGCCCCTCGTCGGGCAGTTCGACAAACACCAGATCGCCCAGTTGTTCGGCGGCGTGTTCGGTGATGCCGACCACGACGAGATCATCCTCGATCCGCAGCCATTCGTGTTCTTCGGTGTATTTCATGGGCAGGCTCCTGTGGGGTTTCAGCGTTTGAAGGTGGCGGGGCGGAACGGCAGGGCGGCAACGGTGACCGGGTGCCGCTTTCCGCGCAGGTCGGCGAACAGTTTGGTGCCCGGGCCTGCCAACCCTGTCGGGACATACCCCATGGACATGGGGGCGCCCAGGCTGGGCCCGAAGGCACCCGAGGTGACAGTGCCGATGACATCGCCCCCTTCTGTCCCGGCGAACAGCCCCGCCCCCGCGCGGACCGGCGCGCGCCCTTCGGGCAACAGCCCGACGCGGGTGCGCGCCGCGCCAGAGGTCAGTTGCGCGCCAACGACATCGGCCCCGGGATACCCCCCGGCGCGCGGCCCACCAGGGCGGCGCGCCTTCTGGATCGCCCAGGCCAGCGCCGCCTCGATTGGTGTCGTCGTCGTGTCAATGTCGTTGCCGTAGAGGCACAATCCAGCCTCCAGGCGCAGGGAATCCCGCGCGCCAAGACCGATCGGCTGTACCGCGTCATCATCCAGAAGCGCGCGCGCCAGATCGACCGCCGCCGCATTCGGCACCGAAATCTCGAACCCGTCCTCGCCGGTATAGCCCGACCGCGACAGGATCAGCGGCCCGAACACAGTATCGGCACCGATCACATCCATGAACCGCAGTGTCGTCACCTCGGGCACCAGGCGCGCCAGCGCTGCCTCGGCCTGTGGCCCCTGAAGGGCGAGAAGCGCGCGGTCAGACAATTCGTCAACCGCGCAAGTTTCGGAAAGGTGGGCACGCATATGCGCCAGATCACCCGCCTTGCACGCCGCATTGACCACCACGAACAGGTGATCGCCCCGGTTGGCCACCATCAGATCGTCCAGAATTCCGCCCGCATCACTGGTGAACAGCGCATAACGCTGCCGCCCCGCACCAAGGCCCAGCAGATCGACCGGCACCAGCGTTTCAAGCGCGCGCGCCGCATCAGCAATGTCGCCCGAATGGGGGCGGATCGCCACCTGCCCCATGTGTGACACATCGAACAGGCCCGCAGCCGCCCGACAATGCAGGTGTTCCTTCATCACGCCAAGCGGATATTGCACCGGCATGACATACCCCGCAAAGGGCACCATCCGCGCCCCCAAATCCACGTGCAAATCGTGCAGAACCGTCTGATGCAAATCGTCCATCGCCGTTCGTCCCCATCTCCGGCGCATGGCCGGGCCATATCCTCGGCGCGACCGCGCCTGACATGCCCCCTCTGTTCCTTGCGCCTGAGATCGCTATCCCTTCGGCGGGTGCATCGCGCACCACTCTCCAGAGTTTGTTGACCAGCGGCGGTCCTTTGGCCTGAGAGTTTACCGGGGCGGTTGCTCCTTCGGCACCTGCGGGCGTGGCCCACCGGATTCTCCCGTCGCTGACGCCGTTGACTATTTCTTCCGTTGTGGCATTTGGCAAGGGGTGTCGTGATCGGCGGCACCGGAAAAGGGTCGGGACATGACGGATGCGCGGTTCTTTGGCTATGGCTCTTTGGTCAACGGGGCGACCCACAGCTATCCCGACCTGCGCCCGGCCACCCTGCCCGGCTGGCGCCGGGTCTGGCGCCATACCGATGTCAGCAAAACCGCGTTTCTGACGGCGGTGCCGGTGGCCGGGGCGGTGATCGACGGCGCGATTGCCCGGGTGCCCGGTGGTGACTGGGCGGCGCTGGACCAACGCGAGGCGGGGTATGACAGGATTGCCGTTCAGATCGCCGGAACGCCGGTGGCCGTCTATTCCATTGCCGAGGGTCGGCACGGTTTGCCGGACGCACCCCGCCACATTTTGCTCAGCTATGTCGATGTGGTGGCCCAGGGTTTTTTGCGTTGGTTCGGTGAAGACGGGCTGGCGCGGTTCTTTGACACAACCGACGGTTGGGACGCGCCCATCGTCGATGACCGCGCCCTGCCCCTCTATCCCCGCCACCAACGGCTGAACCCGGCCGACACCACCCTGATCGACCGGCATCTGGCCCGCGTCACCGCCCGCTGAGGCCGGTCAGTACGGCATCGGATGGGCCTTGTGCGCCTGCGCGATGTCCGACAGCACCTCAGCGGTCAGGGTCAGCGCGGCACCGTCAATGGCGCGGTCCAGTTGCGCCATGGTGGTCGCGCCAAAGATCGGGATGGTGCGGAACGGGCGCGACCGGGTAAACGCCAGTGCCATGTGAACCGGATCGATCCCATGCTTTTGCGCCACGTCGAGATAGGCGGCGACGGCGCTGAGCACACGGTCGCTCCGCCGTCCGCCCAGCTCCGGTGACAAGCTCATCCGCGATCCTTCCGGAATGTTGCCATTTTGATATTTTCCAGTCAAAAGTCCCACCGCCAAGGGAGAAAATGCCAATAAAGTGACATCTTCATGGTGGCTCATCTCGGCCAGATCGCTGTCGTATTGGCGGCACAACAGAGAATATTCGTTCTGCATCGTTGCCACCCGTGGCCCGCCCGTGGCCGCCGCCGCCGCGTTCCAGTTCATCGTGCCCCAGGCCGATTCGTTGGACAGGCCGAAGGCGCGGATCTTGCCCTCGGTCACGAGGGCGGCCAGCGCGCCCATCACATCGGCAAAATGGTCCTGCGCCTGCGCGGTGTCCTGCCCCGTGGGATCAAATCCCCAGACCTGACGAAAGTGGAACGATCCACGGTTCGGCCAATGCAGCTGGTACAGGTCAATATAATCGGTGTTCAACCGCCGCAGCGATCCGTCCAGGGCGCTGCGCAGGGTTTCGCCCGTCACCGGCTGATGTTCGCGCACGAATTTTTCGTTATACCCTGAACATTTCGTCGCCAACACGATGTCGCCGCGCCGCCCGCTGCGCGCGATCCAGTTGCCGATAATCGATTCGGTCCGCCCGATGGTTTCCTTCGCCACGGGATTGACCGGATACATCTCGGCTGTGTCGATAAAATCGACGCCCCGTTCAAGCGCGCGATCGAGTTGGGCGTGGCCCTCGGTCTCGGAATTCTGACTGCCCCAGGTCATCGAGCCAAGGCAAAACTCGGAAACAACAATGTCGGTGGCACCCAACGACAGCTTTTTCATGGCGAATCTCCTGTGATTGCGCACAGGGATACCCCGCTGGGCGGTAAAGGCAATGCCGACCGCCTTTACCCATACGCTGGCCCTATACAAACAGGGGCCAAAGGCGTATGCGCGGGTGCTTGTCGCGCCCCCAGGAAAGATGTGCCCGTGATCCAGACCCTTGCCGATGCCCTTGCCCAGCGTGGCTATGACGCCCTGACCCAGGTGCAAAAGGCGGTGACCGACCCCGCTCTGGACACGGCCGACCTGCTGGTTTCGGCGCAGACCGGTTCGGGCAAGACGGTGGGCTTTGGTCTGGCCATCGGTCCGACGATCCTGGGCGAGGATGGCCGATTTGGCCCGGCGGCCACACCGCTGGCCCTGTGCATTGCCCCGACCCGTGAACTGGCCTTGCAGGTCAAGCGTGAATTGCAGTGGCTGTATGGCAACACCGGGGCGGTTCTTGCCTCTTGCGTCGGCGGCATGGACATGCGCGACGAACGCCGCGCACTGGACCGCGGCGCGCATATCGTGGTGGCCACACCGGGGCGGCTGCGCGATCACATCATGCGCAATTCCCTGAAAATGGACACGATCCGTGCCGTGGTTCTGGACGAGGCGGACGAGATGCTCGACCTCGGCTTCCGCGAGGATCTGGAATATATCCTGGGCACCGCCCCGGCCGAACGGCGCACCCTGATGTTCAGCGCGACGGTGCCGAAATCCATCGCCACACTTGCACAAAACTATCAAAAAGATGCCGTGCGCGTCACCACGACCGCCGAAAAACAGCAACATTCCGACATTGATTATCGCGCCCTGTCGGTGGCCCAGCAGGATGCCGAAAACGCCATCATCAACGTGCTGCGGTTTTACGAGGCGCCCAATGCCCTGGTGTTCTGCAACACCCGCGCCATGGTATCGCGCCTGACCACACGGTTTTCCAACCGTGGGTTCTCGGTCGTCGCCCTGTCGGGTGAGCTGAGCCAGAATGAACGCACCCATGCCTTGCAGGCGATGCGCGACGGGCGCGCGAAGGTCTGCGTCGCCACCGATGTGGCGGCGCGGGGGATCGACCTGCCAAACCTTGAACTGGTGATCCACGCCGATTTGCCGTCAAACTCGGAAACCCTGTTGCACCGTTCGGGCCGCACCGGGCGCGCCGGGCGCAAGGGCGTCAGCGTTCTGATCGTGCCCGGCAAAGTCAAGAAAAAGGCCGAGCGTCTGTTGCAGGGCGCCAAGGTGCGCGCCACCTGGGATGTGCCCCCCACCGCAGATGAGGTGCGCGCCAAGGACGAAACCCGCCTGCTGGAAGATCCGGTCTGGGACGAGGCGATCAGCGAGGACGAGGCCACCTTTGCCGCCCGCCTGCTGGACCTGTACAGCCCCGAACAGATCGCCGCCGCCTATCTGCGGCTGTTTTCAACCCGCCAGTCGGCTCCCGAGGATTTGTCCGACCCCGACACGCCCCCCCCGCCGCGCGCCCCGTTCGGCCCGTCGGTGTGGTTTTCAGTGGCCGTGGGCCGCGCCCAGAACGCCGAGCCACGTTGGCTGTTGCCGATGCTGTGCAAGGCGGGCGGCATTTCACGCGACGATATCGGGGCGATCCGCATCCAGCAGGCCGAAACCTTTGTCGAATTGCAGGCCAGTTCCGAGGCCGCGTTTGTCGCCAAGATCGGCCCGGCGATGATGCTGGAGGGGGGCACCGCCATCCGCCGTCTGGCCCAGGCCCCCGACGCCGCCCGCACCCCCCGTCCGGTGCGCGAATACACTCCGCGCCCGCCGCGTGACGAAGCCCCGGAACCGCGCCCCGCGCCAATCGAGGCCGCGCCCAAGCCGCGCTGGCAACCCGACACGCCCGACGCCCCGGCGCCGCCGCCTGCGGAAAAATACCGTGCGCCCGACGTGGCCGTGGTGGCACCCAAGCCGAAACCAAAGGCGAAACCCTTTGTCAAAGGGGCGGCCAGCGGCGCCAAAAGCCACCGCCCGCTTGGCACGGACGGCAAGCCCGCCGCAAAAGGCCGCGCCGACGGCTTCAAATCCCACAAGGCAGCGCGCCCGTGGGACAAACCCGCCGACGCGGGCAGCGCCCCCGCCAAGCCCCGTGCGCCCTTCAAGGGCAAACCACCCGCGCGCGGCGAAGGCCCCGCCAAACCCCGCGCCAGCGCCAGCGACACATCGAAACGGTTTGTGCCACCGGGGGGCAAGCCGGGCGGCTTCAAAGGACCCAAGGGCGGAAAACCCGCCGGGAAAGGCCCAAACGCGGCGCCACGCCGTAAACCCTGAACCGACAGATCAGCGCGGCGCGACACCGCTGGCCATGCTGCGCGCCCTGCGCTAAATCGGCGGCCAAGATTTCTGAAAGGCGCACCATGGCACGCATCCTGATCACTTCAGCGATTCCGTATATCAACGGAATCAAACATCTGGGCAATCTGGTGGGCAGCCAACTGCCCGCCGATCTTTACGCCCGCTACATGCGCCAGCGCGGGCACGAGGTGTTGTTCCTGTGCGCCACCGACGAACATGGCACGCCCGCCGAACTGGCCGCCGCCAAGACGGGTGAGCCTGTGGCAGAGTTCTGTGCCCGGATGCACGCCGTGCAGGCCGACATCGCCGCCGGGTTCAGGTTGTCGTTCGACAAATTCGGGCGATCGTCGTCGCAGCAGAACCACCGCCTGACACAACATTTCGCGGCGATGCTGGACAAGGCCGGGCTGATCTCGGAAGTATCTGAAAAACAGGTTTTTTCCGTCACCGACAACCGGTTTCTGCCGGACCGCTACATCGAAGGCACCTGCCCGAACTGCGGCTATGACAAGGCGCGCGGCGATCAGTGCGAAAACTGCACCAAACAGCTTGACCCGACCGACCTGATCAACCCGCGCAGCGCGATCTCCGGCTCGACCGAACTTGAAGTGCGCGAAACAAAACACCTGTATCTGCGGCAAAGTCAGATGCGCGGCAAGCTGACGGAATGGATCGAGTCAAAAGCCGACTGGCCGATCCTCACAACCTCGATCGCCAGGAAGTGGCTGGACGACGGCGACGGCTTGCAGGATCGCGGCATCACCCGCGATCTTGACTGGGGCGTTCCTGTGCAGAAGGGCGATGCACCCTGGCCGGGGATGGAAGGCAAGGTGTTCTATGTCTGGTTCGACGCACCGATTGAATACATCGCCTGTGCCGCTGAATGGGCCGAGGAAAAGGGCCTGGACGATGCCGCGTGGCAACGGTGGTGGCGCACCGGCCATGGCGCGCAAGATGTTCGATATGTGCAATTCATGGGCAAGGACAACGTGCCGTTCCACACCCTGTCTTTTCCCACAACCATCATGGGTGCCAATACGATAGCGGGCGAAGACTGGAAACTGGTCGACTACATCAAGGCGTTCAATTACCTGAATTATGATGGTGGCCAGTTTTCCACCTCGCAAGGGCGCGGCATATTCATGGATCAGGCCCTGTCGATCCTGCCGGCCGATTACTGGCGCTGGTGGCTGCTGAGCCACGCGCCAGAATCCTCGGATGCGGAATTCACCTGGGAAAATTTCCAGGCCAGCATCAACAAGGATCTGGCCGATGTTCTGGGCAATTTCGTCAGCCGTGTGACCAAGTTCTGTGCCGCGAAATTCACCACCGAGGTGCCAAAAAGCGGGCCGATGACCGAGGCCGAAAACCGGCTTATGGTCGATCTGACCACCCGCATCCGCGCCTATGAAGGCTTCATGGAAGCCATCGAAGTTCGCAAGGCCGCCGCCGAATTGCGCGCGATCTGGGTGCTGGCCAACGAATACCTGCAAGCCACAGCACCCTGGACCGCAGTCAAAACCGACCCTGCCCGCGCCGCGACGATCATCGCTTTGTCGCTGAACCTGATCCGCGTTTATGCTGTCCTGTCGCGGCCCTTCATCCCTGATGCAGCCGAGGCGCTTCTGGCCGCGCTGCATACCGGCGACGACTCTTGGCCCGATGATATTGTCGCCGCCCTGACGACCCTGCCCCAGGGCCACGCATTTTCGGTGCCCGAAGTAACCTTCGCCAAGATCACCGATGACCAGCGGGCCGACTGGCAAATCAGGTTCGCAGGAAAACGCGACTGACTGCGCCTCTCGCAAGCGTTTTTGAGTATTTTTGCAGAGAAGAAACCGAGGCTGCCAAGACATGTGATATCCCTGACCGACCTTGGACCCGGCAATTTGCGGCGGTTCGTGCCAGCGCACTGGCAAGCGTGGGTCGATATGGCACAGCTGGATGAGGCATTGGAATTTTGCAGG
>JAACVA010000152.1 GCA_009992615.1 Rhodobacterales bacterium | reverse complement strand
GCCGGTGGCCGATTACGACGTGGCCGAATTCGCCCGCATCGTCGATATCAACCTGAACGGCACCTTTTTGGTGAACAAGGTGGTGGTGCCGCAGATGACGGCGCAGAATTACGGCCGGATCGTGAATATCGCCTCGGTGGCCGGCAAAGAGGGCAACCCCAACGCCAGCGCCTATTCCGCGTCCAAGGCGGGGGTGATCGGGTTTACCAAATCGCTGGGCAAGGAACTGGCCGGGCTGAACATCGCGGTGAATTGCGTGACCCCCGCCGCCGCGCGCACCCGCATTTTCGACCAGATGTCGCAGGAGCATATCGATTTCATGCTGTCGAAAATTCCGCGCGGCCGGTTTTTGGAACTTGACGAGGCGGCGGCGATGATCGTCTGGCTTTGTTCCGCCGAGAACAGCTTTACCACAGGTGCCGCCTTCGATCTGTCGGGCGGGCGCGCGACATATTGAGGCGTCGGGGGTGAACCTGAAACGGTTCGGGCTCAGCGTGGCGGTCACCGGCGCGTCCCGGGCTATCTGGCTGTTTACGGCGCAGGCGTTTGCCGACGAAGGCGCGCGGACCGGCCAGAGAATTTGCCACGCATCGAGCAGGTCATCAAGCCCGACAGCCTGGAATACTCCTGTGGCTGCAGGATGATGCACAAGATCGACGTCGTGCTGCAAGCACGCCTTCGACGTCGTGCTGCAAGCACGCCTTCGGTAAAGACCGCACCGAACCACCTCTACATGCGGCGGATGACCATTTTAAGGGCCGCGTCCTTGAACTTAATCCGAAACGTGTTCTCGGATCAGGATATGGGAGATTCTGCCTCTGCCATATTAGGCGGCGGCGCCCTCTGCCTGTGCGGCCTCGGCGATCAGCTCGAGCAGGTACCGTAACCTGACGTCTGGAAATTCGCTCGCGGTGGGTGCGATAAGCCCATTCCGGTATTCCATGGAGTTGCAACCCAACCATGGAGCAGAGCGAATGGATACTGCGGTTGAGGCAATCTTGGAACAGCTGATCGAAACCGGCCCTGGTGATCTCGCCGGGGTGTTCGCCCGCGGCTTCGAGCTGGCGATGCAGATTGAGCGTGAGTATCCGTCTTGATCAGGCGGTTTTTGGTGTCCAGGTGCGATCAGCTTTGACGAGCGCGTTTGCCATCTCGATGAGCTTGCGCATCTTTGCGGGCTTCCCCGCGGCGCGGAGGGCTTCATATTTGGCCTTGAGATCCAGATTATACTTCATTGCGACCAATGCTGGCATATAGAGGGCATCGCGCAGTGGCTTTCGCCCGCCTCCTGTGAGCGACTTGCCCTGCTATTGACCGGATTGTCGGGTTATGGGTGCAAGATCGGCCAGGCTGGCCACCTGTTTGCGCTGCAACTTACCGATCTCGGGCAACAGGGTCAGCATTGCGGCGGCCGTGACTGCACCAATCCCGGGCATCCACCGCATCGGTGTTGGCCCTGGTCCCATGTGCTTCAGCGAACCGGCGCGCTTGCAACGGGCACAGACACCGTTTACGATTGGCTAAAGCAGAAAAAATCAAGACCGCGATTACGACAAGCACTGGCCAATATCGACCGGCTGTCAAGATGTCCGAACCGATCCGAAAAAAGCCCGTCGTCGAGGTGCCCTTAATTATCCCTGCCGCCAAAGCCGCGCAAACGTCTAGAAAGAGAAGGATCAAACAAGCCATAACTGGTTGTGAAACACCGTCATCGGTGCCTCTCTCCAACACTCTTGCAGCTGACAGCTTTGATGTTACGTTAGCGCCCTCATCATTCTTCGACCCGCGACCAGAAGCCAGTCTTCTTGCCATGCTCGGCCTTCAGGCGCGCGGCATAGGAGTCAACTCGACGGTCAAAACTGCCTGCCAGAAATACACCAAGGGGTTGATTCCCGCGATGGTGGACTCCACGAATTTCAAGGTGCTTCCTGATCAGGCGCAACCAACTTTCACGCATATCTCCGTTCGTCCTTCCGGAATCATTGGGCAGGCATCTGCAACATAAGAGGTCAAACAGCCATAATCGACTGACTTGAGGTCAACTGTCCTGGCGGTTTATGTCAAGGATAAGGATGTCATACAGTGCCTCTCCCAATTCTTCACGGCCCTTCTCCAATAATGCCCGGCGCAATTTCTCCATTGTTTCATTTGAGGTGAACGCGCCTTGGAAACCACCGGCATTCGCATGATCCAAAAGCACCCGCAGAAATCCGTCGCGCAATTTGGGTTCACGCGTGTGAACCGCATCAGCCTGTCCCTCCGCAACTTCGAGTGTGAGTGACAGCACCACAAGTGCGGCGACGTTGCCGGCCTCCACCAATGGGAAAACAAACTGGTTGTTGAGGCTCACGAATTCGGACATTCCCTTGGCTGCCTCCGGCTTGGGTTTTGCGAAAGTAGCGGCCGATGTGATTTCACCGCACGGATTTGGAATTTCACCTTCTGAAAGATCGGCGGCTGGGCGCAGAGCTATGCCAGCCCCCAGCCCTGCGGCTGCTCCGATGACGGCGATCAAGATAGGAATGATTTTACCTAACATGTCAGTTCCTCAAAACGGCAGGACAATATCGGCGATCTGCTGGCCCCAACGGGGCTGCTGCACGTCGGAAATTTGACCGCGCCCCCCATAGGAAATCCGCGCCGAGGCGATCTTGTCATACGTTATCTCGTTCTGGCGCGAAATGTCCTGAGGCCGCACATAGCCGCTCACGATAAGTTCGCGGATTTCATAATTCACCCGCACTTCCTGGCTACCCTCGATATGCAGTACGCCATTGGACAACTCGTCCACCACTGTGGCAGCAACGCGCAACGTGAGTTTTTCATTGCGCCGAACAGACCCGTTCCCGGAACTGGTACTGGCCGATTCGCTGGACACCGCACCAGCCAGCGCAGCACCTTCTGGCAGGCGCTCGTCAATACGCTGGGGAAGCCCGAAAAATGAAGGAATGCCAAGGCTTTCCGAACCACTGCGCGATCGCTGAGAGGTGTTAGAGATCTCGGCCTTGTCGTCGATCTCGATCACCACGGTCAGGATGTCGCCCCTCTTATCGGCCCGTCGGTCGCCAAGCAGCGATTGGCGGCTGCCGCTCCACAGTGACGACCGATCATGGGCGCGCAGAATTTCGACACTTTCCGGCAATCCGGGATTTGCCATGGCGCTGACCTCGTTGCCGGTTTCGGCCGAGGTGAATTCCGGCACTTGACCGATATCGCCAATGCGTCCGCAGGCGGCGGCCCATAAAAGTGCGACAAGAAATATGCGCATCAAGATGTCCTCAAGGCAAGGCGTTCAAAACAAGGATCGAGCCATCGGCGGTGACCGTTCCGGTGACGGTGTTGCGGGATTCGAGATTCATCACCCGAATTCGGTCACCCACCGCCGCACGGGCGAGGATGCGCCCCTCCATTGCTATGTTCAGTGGGCCTTGGCGGTAATAAACCGTGACAATCTGATTGCGCTCGACCAAGGCAGCAGGACCAATGTCAGCCGCGCGAATTGGCCGCCCGGCATAAAGAACGACACGGGATTCCTGGCCGATTACGCTGTCAGGGTCGGCCAGTGCGCCTGGAAGATCGGCGGGCACCATCGCCACGTCTTCCGGTGTCAGGATAGCCTGGGATCGGATCGTGCGGGCCGCCACGACGCTGTCGGCCGAGACGGGTACAGGACACAAAGCCAAGGTGAGAACCAGCGCGCGGATCATCGAATTTGCGTCGTTGCGCCCAGCATCTGGTCGGCGGCGGTGATTACCTTCGCGTTCAATTCATACCCACGCTGCGCCTCGATCAGCTGTGTCACCTCGCGCACAGCATCCACCGAACTGGCCTCAAGATACCCCTGGCGCAGTGTGCCCAGCCCATCCGTGCCCGGTGTCCCCGCCAGTGCGGGCCCCGAGGCGGGCGTTTCGAGAAACAGGTTCGATCCCATCGCCTCGAGTCCCTTGACGTTGGTGAAATCCGCAAGAGAAAATTGGCCCAGAAGCTGCGGTTGAACCTGACCGTTGAAATAGGCGTACACCTCGCCAGAGCCGTTGACCGACACGGCACGGGCATCGTTGGGGATGGTGATGTCGGGCACCACAGCGTGCCCATCCGAGGTGACGATCAGCCCGTCGCCCGAACGCTTCAGCGCCCCGTCACGCGTAAAGGCCGAAACACCCGAAGGCAAGGTAACCTCTAGAAACCCGTCGCCCTCGATGGCGATATCCAGATCTCCGCCGGTCTGGGTCAGTGATCCCTGGGCAACATTCATGCTGATTGCGGCGGGCCTGACGCCGAGGCCCAACTGTACGCCGGTGGGCAGTTGCGTTCCATCAGCGGCGTTGATCGTACCGGCGCGTGACACCTGTTGGTAATGCAGATCGGCAAATTCTGCCCGCCTGGCATTGTACCCGGTCGTCGACATATTGGCGAGGTTGTTGGAAATCACCTCGACCCGCATCTGTTGGGCACTCATGCCCGTAGCGGCGATTTGAAGGGCGCGCATAGCTTGCTCCTGCGTTGGTTAGCGTCCGAGCGTGCTCAGGACATTGCGAATACGTTGGTCTTCCTTGTCCAGAAACCCCTGGCCCAGTTCATAGGCTCGCTGGACCTGTATCATGCGGGCAATCTCGCCCACGGGGTTGACGTTCGACCCCTCCAGAAACCCTTGCAGGATGGTTGTTTCCTGCACTGGCTGAGGCGGCGCCGACAGGGTGAACATCACCCCGTCCCGGCGACTCAGATCTTCGGGCGCACCGGGTTGCCACAGCCCGATCTGGGTCAAAGGTTGGCTGTCGGCCGACAGGGTGCCATCAGCCGACAGGGTGATCGACCGGGCATCAGGCGGCACGAATACCGGAGCCCCGCCACCGTCCAACAGACGATAACCGTCGGGCGTCACCAGTTCACCCACATCGGAGGGGGTGAAACTGCCCGCACGGGTCAACGCCTGTCCCGTGGGCGTTTCGATGAGAAAAAATCCTTCGCCTTCAATTGCGAAATCAAACAGGCCGCCCGTCTGGGTCAAGACGCCCTGTGTCTGGTCGGTCAGCCGCCCGCGTGCGGCCGCCATCGAAAGCGAGGGTGCGTCGTCGCCGAGCTTTTCGATGAATTCGGAAAAGACCACGCCTTCTTTGCGAAATCCCGTCGTCGACATGTTGGCGATGTTGTTGGCCACAAGCTGCATCTCGCGCATCAGGCCAGACTGGCGGGTGAGGGTTGCGTATACAGAGTTATCCATCTCAGCCTCCGGCAATGATCGGGATGATCGTGGTATCGAAATAATCGACCAGCGTATCGGTCATGAAACCCATGCTCGCCCAGAACACGACAATGATCGCCACCAGTTTCGGCACGAAGGTCAGTGTCATTTCCTGGATCGAGGTCAGCGCCTGAAACAGGCCCACGGTCAGACCTGCAACCAGCGCAACCGCGAGAATTGGCGTCGAGATCAAAACCGCAATCCAAAGCCCTTCGCGCAAGGTATCGTAGAACAGGCCCTCATCCATGACGTTACACCGGCATTCGCAGGATTTCCTGATAGGCTTCGACGACCTTGTTGCGCACGGTCACTGCTGTTTCGACGGCCAGTTCCGTTTGGGCAAGCGCCTCGACCAGCGAATGCGGATCGGCGGCGCCGGTCATGGCGGCGTTGGCGGTGGCTTCGCCGCGTTGCATCGTGCTCAAAAAATCCTGCGCCAGACGGGCAAAGGCATTGTCGCCTTCGGCCCCCGGCTCGGGGGCGGTGAGGGGGCGCGCCGCGGCATAGCTTTGGGCGGCGGTCACGGATGTGATATCCATTCTGGAAATCCTTTCTGGGGTCTGTAAGGGCTGGGAAATCAGCGTCGCAAAAGCTCGATCAGGCCTTGCGACATTTGCCGCGCCTGATCGAATATCTTGAGATTGGCCTCATAACTGCGCTGCGCTTCGCGCGCGTCGGCCAGTTCGATCAGCAAATCGACATTCGACCCTTCATAGGTGCCGTCCGGGCGGGCCAGGGGATGGGATGGGTCGAAAATTTCTGCCAGATCAGCCTTGTCCAGTTGTATCTTGCCCACCTCAACCATGCCCGGAACCTCGGCCCGCATGTTGGTGTCAAAACTGATCGTCTTGCGGCGATAGCCGGGTGTGTCGACATTGGCGAGATTTTCGGAAACGTGGCGCAGTCGGCTGGCCTGTGCGGTCATCCCACTGGCCGACAGGCCAAGAGTCTGAAAAATATTGTTCATTTGGGGTAATCCTATTGTCCGCGCCCAAGGCTGGCACGCAGGATGTCGCGCGCCTTGCCGTAGATCGCCATGGCCATGTCATGCTGTTGCCGCAGCTCGGCCGCCTTGACCATTTCATCCTCTATCGAAACCGTGTTGCCGTTCGGTGCTGCCTCGGTGCGCGTATCAATGGCCCGCGCCGCAGCCGCGCTGTCGGCCCCGTACTCCAAATGGCCCGGGCGGGT
>JAACVA010000340.1:634-1091 GCA_009992615.1 Rhodobacterales bacterium | reverse complement strand
TTCGAATTGCGCGATCGCGGCCCCGATATCCGCTGCCAGATCGTTTACGCAGTTCAGCAGCCCGATGGCATCGATGCGGTCTGGTTGGCGCTCTGGCGCAATCCGCGGCGGTGGACCGACGTGCATGTCCGCCTGCGCATCGCGGACGGGGGTGTCGCCGAGTTTGAACCCAATCCGGCCCTCGCTGACCCAGCGCTGGCCGCGCAATGCGGTGAGGCTGCCGCCGCCATCGTCTGGCGCGCTCAGGCGATCCTTGCCACCGCAGCAGACGTAAGCGAACGCCAGATCGCCCCGTCCCAGCGCAAGCCCTTTGCCCGTGACGGTGTACGCGGCTGGGTCTGGCGGCAGGTTGCCATCAACCCCGAACAGCTCCGCACGGCTTCCGCCGATCTTGGCGGAAGCCATGCCTGCCCGCGCTGGCACCTTCGCCGTGGGCATTGGCGTCATCTTGCGAATG
>JAACVA010000340.1:0-625 GCA_009992615.1 Rhodobacterales bacterium | reverse complement strand
TGTTCGTGCGGCAATGCGAAGTCGGCGACCCCGGACGCGGCGGGGTGGTGAAGGATTACACTGTCGGAGGACATGCAGCATGACCACTTTCACCCCTTCGTCCGCACAGGCGGCCGCCATCGCCGAAGTCCGCGACTGGTTCGAAACCCGCACCGACCAGCAGCAGGTGTTCCGCCTCTTCGGCTATGCCGGGTCGGGCAAGAGCACCGTTCTGAAGTTTGCCCTCGACGACCTCGGCCTGTCACCCCACCGCAGCGCCAAGGACGGCAGCTGCGTACCGGGCGTCGTCACCGCAACGTTCACCGGAAAGGCCGCGCTGGTCCTGAACCGCAAGGGAACGCCCGCGCGCACCATCCACAGCCTGATCTATTCGGTGATCGAGTCGACCGAAGAGGAAGTCGCGGCCGCCGCGGTGAAAGTGCAGGAGGCGGAAGTCGCCGCCCGCCGACTGACGGGTTTCGACAGGACTGCGGCCGAGGCCGGGATCGAGGCGATGCGCCAGGCGCTTTCGGCCATGAAACACCCCCGCTTTGCCCTGAACCCGCAGAGCGACGCCGCCGATGCCAGGCTGATCGTGCTGGACGAGGTGTCGATGGTGGGCGAGGAGATGGCGCGCGATCTGATG
>JAACVA010000339.1:184-423 GCA_009992615.1 Rhodobacterales bacterium | reverse complement strand
TGGGCTTCAAGTAGGAATGCCCAGGGTCGCGCCATTGGAGAAAGCGTGAGCCGGGCCATGAACTGGGACATCGAAGCACCAAATGTGGTTACGGAAGCCAGGTTCCGCGAGCTTGTGGAAAGCGGCTATAGCGCAGAAATTCTGTGCCAGGAGTCAGCACATAAGAAAGGCCCCAGCTATTACGGGGTCTGGATCATGCGCGTTGTCTCTGATGATGGCGTGGAAAAGCTCCTCGTCAC
>JAACVA010000339.1:0-161 GCA_009992615.1 Rhodobacterales bacterium | reverse complement strand
ACGATATCAAGATCCGCGAGTTCAAGACGATCTCCGGCGTGGTGTCTTTCTTCATTGGCCTTGGCTTTGCGCATGTCGACCTGCCACTTGAGGCTGGTACAAGCCGCTCGCATAAACTCGCCCCGTCAGACAAAGCCCCATCAGACAAGGGCGCTGACAAC
>JAACVA010000151.1 GCA_009992615.1 Rhodobacterales bacterium | reverse complement strand
GATTCGGGGCTGTTGTCGCCGGGCACATTGTTTGAAACCGTATATCGCGTGCGCCTGCCGCAAGAGGCCGATCTGGACGCGCTGAAGGCCGAGGCGGCGGATCAGTTGCAGGATGCCGGGTATCGTTGGCGCGACCGGCGGAACGGGGCGCCCGGCATTGCGCGGTTTGTCGATCAGTTGTCGGCGTTTCTGGTGCTGGTCGGGTTGGCCGGGCTTGCGGTGGGCGGTGTTGGCGTTGCCGCCGCCGTGCGTGCCCACCTTGAAGGCAAGACCGAGGTGATCGCCACGTTGAAAACGCTGGGTGCTGAAGGGCGGCTGATCTTTCAGGTCTATCTTCTTCAGATCGCGGTTCTCACGGCGATCGGTGTGGCGCTGGGCCTTGTTCTGGGCGCTGCGGCACCACTGTTGTTCGCGCCGCTTATTGCTGCGCAATTGCCAGTGCCCACGGCCTTTGCTGTGTATCCGCTGCCTTTGGCAGAGGCGGCGCTGTATGGCATTCTGACCGCGCTGTTGTTCACGCTGTGGCCTCTGGCGCGCACGGAACAGATTCGCGCCGCCGCTTTGTATCGCGACATGGGCGCCGGGGCGCGGGCGATGCCGCGGCCGTTTTATATCGGTATCCTGGTGGTGGTGATGCTGGCGCTGGTGGCATCGGCGGCCTTGCTGTCGGGGCTGGCGATGCTGACCATCTATGCCGCGCTGGGGCTTGCGGTGGCGTTTGTCGCGTTGATGGGGGCGGCGGCGCTGGTGCGGCGGCTGGCCCGGCGCGCGGCGCGCAGTGGGAGTGTGCGCGGTCACAGCGCCTTGCGTCTTGCGCTGGGCAGCGTGGGGGGGCCGGGTGGCGAGGCGACATCGGTGGTTCTGTCACTTGGGCTGGGGCTGACCGTGCTGGCCGCGGTGGGCCAGATCGACGCCAATCTGCGCGGTGCCATCGCACGCGACCTGCCCGATGTCGCGCCCAGCTATTTCATGGTGGACATCCAGACCGACCAGTTGAACGGGTTTCTGGCCCGGCTGAACGATGATCCGGGTGTGTCCAAGGTGGAAACCGCGCCGATGCTGCGTGGTGTCATCACCGGGATCAACGGGCAAGACGCGCAAAAGGTGGCGGGCGATCACTGGGTCGTGCGTGGCGATCGTGGCATCACCTATGCCGCGCTGCCTTCGCCCGACACCACTGTCACCGCAGGCACCTGGTGGCCCGAAGGGTATGACGGCCCGCCGCAGATCAGCTTTGCCGCCGAAGAGGCAGGCGAAATCGGTCTGAACCTGGGTGACACGGTGACGGTCAACGTGCTGGGCCGCGATATTACCGCCGAAGTGACCAGTTTTCGCGAAGTCGATTTTTCAACCGCCGGCATCGGATTTGTGATGACGATGAACCCGTCCGCCTTGGCCGGTGCGCCGCACACCCACATTGCCACGATCTATGCCGATGACGCCTCGGAAGGGGCGATCCTGCGGGATCTGGCCAATGCCTATCCCAATATCACGGCGATCCGGGTGCGCGATGCGATTGACCGGGTCACGGTAATTCTGGGCGGTATCGCCGCCGCAATCACCTATGGTGCCTTGGCAACGCTCATCACCGGCGGTGTGGTGCTGATCGGCGCTGCGGCGGCGGGCGAACGGGCGCGCACCTATGAGGCGGCGGTGCTGAAAACCCTCGGCGCCTCGCGCGCGACGATCCTGGCCAGTTTTGCCATGCGCTCGGCCTTGCTGGGGGCGGCGGCGGGGCTGGTCGCCATTGCGGCAGGGGGCGTGGCCGGGTGGGGCGTGTCAACCTTCGTGATGCAGACCGATTTCGTGTTCGAGCCTGTTTCGGCCATTCTGATCGTGGTGGGCGGCGTTCTGGTCACATTGCTCGCCGGTCTTGGTTTTGCCTGGCGCCCACTTGGGGCGCGACCGGCCCGGGTGCTGCGCGGGGCGCAATAGGCTCAGCCCGAGGCGGCACGCAGAACCTCGGCCAATCGGGGACTGGTCGGCAGCCGACCCTCGGTCAGGCCCGACAGCGGCACCCAAGCCGCCGCCAGCGCGTCGTCGCCCGCCACCGGTGTTCCAGAAACATAGTCGCACAGCACTGCCGCCAACAGAAAATGGAACAACAGCGCGCCGTCCTTGTCCCGCTCGATCACATCTAAATTGGTCAGATAGCGCATCGGCCGCGCCACCACGGCGGTTTCTTCGCGCAGTTCGCGCACGGCAGCATCCAGGGCAGTTTCACCAAGTTCGACATGACCGCCCGGAAAGCCCCAGGTGCCCGCGCTGGGCGGGTTGCGACGTTGCACCAGCAACACGTTTGCGTTCTGGATCACAACCGCCAAGGCAGCCAAACGCGGGCGTGTGGGGGGCATCATGGCGCAAACCTCTGGACGAAATGTGGTAGCGTGGGGCGGACTTGAACCGCCGACCCCAGCATTATGAGTGCTGTGCTCTAACCAGCTGAGCTACCACGCCATTCACATTGCGGCCAGATAGCCAAGCCGGGGGGCGGTGTCAAACGGAAACCTATGCCGACCGACCGCTTTCGGCAGAGCATTTGAAATCTGCCCGAACATTTCAACACTTCGCCTTAGTCATGCCAAGCTAGGCTGTCATTTGGGAGAACGAGGAACCGGAGTCTCAAATGCCCCGCCTGATCTGGCCACTGCCAACGCCCCGCCCCTTCGTATTCTACGCGGGGGGATTGTTTGTCATGGGCGGGATTTGTATCAGCCTTTATGCCGATTCGCAGCGCACGGCCGACCGTATGCTGGCCCTGCGCCAAGGCAGCCCTGCAATTGTCGCCATCGAAGCCTTTGATCCGGCACACCATGCCGGACCGACCGGCGAGGTGATGATTGGCGCGCGGGTCGATACATCGCTGCCACTTTACGCGACGTTTCGCGACGGTCGACGACCAACCCGTGCGATCATCTATCCGCTGCTGGCGGTCCAGCCGCCCTTGTCGCAAGGCCCGGCGCCGGTCCTCGGGTTTGTTCATTTCATCAATGATGTGCCTGCCGTTCAAGGCGCGGTTGCGGCGGAGCTCACCGCAGAATTTCAGATGGCAGGCCCCGAAGGCGCCATCGTTGCGTTGAATGGTGAGGTGCACGCGCCCTCTGCGGTTCGTGCGGCGGTCGTTGCCGGGCTGACACAGTCAGGCCGACCGATGGTTGAACCTCTGTTGGGGATCGCGCCCTATCCCAATGGACGGGCTGTTGCACTTGTCGCGCCGCCGCCTGCGCCATGGCGGGGTGTCTGGCTGGTGGTTGGTCTGTTGCTGCTGGGGACGGGGGGGCTGTTGTCGCGTCTCCACCCGTATCTTGCCGAAAGGCGTCGCCTGGCCGAAATCGCCCGCGCCGGTCGCAAGCGCAGCGGGGTGGCCCCTGTAATGGCCACACACAAGGCACGCAGCCGCCTTGCACCTCTTGCGCCACAGCCGCCGCGGGCGATCAAACCGGCTCGCCGCCCGCCCGCACAGCTGACCGCCTTGGCGCTGCGGGTTTGGCGCCGCACCCGCGGCATCAAAAGTCTGCGCTGACTCCGGGCAGGCGCAGTTCTTTTATCAGGTCGCGCAGTTCCTGTCGGGCGGCGATGTTGGACAGGTTCAGATTGCCCACCCCGATGTCCTTGAGATCCAGCAAGGTCAGCCCCCGGGGAAACAATTCGCGAAAGATCACCCGCTCGGAAAATCCCGGCGCGACACGAAACCCGATGCGTTTCGACAGATGCGCCAGGGCTTCGCCCATCTTCTGCTTGTTGATCATCTGCTGCGCACCCAGCCGGTTGCGCACGACGATCCAGTCAATCGGCCGCAGCCCGGCCTGTGCGCGCAACTGTCGCGCATTCCACACCATCTCGGAATAGACCGAAGGGCCGAGAATCCGGTTCGTTTCAGGATCGACCCGCGCCAGCAGATCGAAATCGACGAAACTGTCGTTCAGGGGCGAAATCAGTGTATCGGCAAGCGAATGCGCCACCTGAGACAGGCGCGTGTGGCTGCCGGGACAGTCGATCAGGATGAAATCGGTGGTCTCTTCCATCCCGGCCACGGCAGCCGACAAACGCCGGTCATATACATTTTCGCCGGGTTCCAGAGTTTCGGGCGCAATCTCGGGCAGGTCACGGTAATCGGGCACCGGCAGATCCAGCCCCTTTTTCGCCAGGTAATGGCGGCGGTTTTCGATATAACGGCCAAAACTTTTCTGTCGAAGATCCAGGTCCAGCGCCCCCACCCGGTGCCCCATGCGCACCAGCGCAGTTGCCACATGCATGGAGGTCGTGGATTTGCCCGACCCGCCCTTTTCGTTTCCGACGACGATGATATGCGCCACGTGCCTGCCCTTGCCGTTTGTTTCGCCCGCACCCGCGCGGTTTGCGCGGACTATATGGGCAGGTTTCCGCCAAGAAAAGCAATCGCCGCGCCAAAACATGATCCTGGGCCGCAGAGACGGATATTTCTGAAACAAAAGTGAGGCTGCCTCATCTTTGGTTTCGTAAATCGTGTCGCGCGCAGCTGCATTCGCCCTGCGGATCGAACGCGTTATGCCGTGCAAACCCTGACCCGATCGGCAGGGTGAGTGGATGATTCAAGTCCTGCGCAACACGCCCTGAATATCCCCGCCGGAGGCATTTAAGGGTTCTATTCTGAGGTTGAAATGCAAACGGCCGCCCAGGGTGGGGCGGCCGTTTCAAAATCTGAAAAGGCTGGGATCAGAACCCCAGACCCTCGTATTTTTTCTTGAACTTCGACACGCGGCCGCCGGTGTCCATCAGACGGGTGCCGCCGCCGGTCCAGGCCGGGTGAACCGATGGGTCGATGTCCAGCGACAGTTGATCGCCTTCCTTGCCCCATGTGGATTTCATCTGCACCACGTCGCCGTTGGTCATCTTGACGGCGATCATGTGGTAATCGGGATGGGTATCTTTTTTCATGGGCCCGCTCCTTAGACCGAGGTTTTGTCGGCGAGAGGCCGATAATTGGTGACTTCGGCGATACGGGCCGATTTGCCGCGACGATCGCGCAGGTAATAAAGTTTCGCCCGGCGCACCTTGCCGCGACGCACCACGGTGATGCTGTCAATATTGGTCGAATGCAGCGGGAACACCCGTTCGACGCCTTCACCGAAGGAAATCTTGCGCACGGTGAAGGAACCGGCAATTCCCTTGCCATGCTTGCGCGAAATGCACACACCTTCGTAATTCTGCACCCGGGTGCGGGTGCCTTCGGTCACCTTGTAACCGACGCGGATGGTATCACCCGCCTTGAAGTCGGGGATCTCTTTCCCCAAGGCCGCGACTTGCTCGGCCTCCAGTTGTGCGATCAGATTCATCCGACACGCTCCTTTGAATACACGGGTTATTCCCGTTTGGTGAGTGCGCCCTCAGAGCTTTGGTCATCCTCCGGGTCCATGCCACGCGCCGCGCAGTAGGCCCGCCAGAGATCAGGGCGGCGTTGCTTGGTCAGCCTTTCGGCCATGTCCCGGCGCCACTGGTCGATCTTGCCGTGATGCCCGGACAGGAGAATGTCCGGTATCGCGCGGCCTTCCCAATGGCTGGGTTTAGTATACTGGGGATGTTCCAACAGGCCTTCGGAAAACGATTCGTCTTCCGTGGATGCTTGATTCCCGAGCACGCGGGGTATAAGCCGGACGGTGGCATCAATCAAGGCCTGCGCGGCGATCTCGCCACCGGTCATGACGAAATCCCCAAGGCTGATTTCTTCGATCCCGAAATGTTCGATCACACGTTCGTCGATTCCCTCGAACCGGCCACAGATCAGGGTGATGCCTTCGGTTTGCGAAAATTGCCGCGCCATGGCCTGATCGAACGGTCTGCCACGCGGCGACAGGTAAACGACGGGCCAACGCGCCCTGTCCGCAGGCGCGCCGCGTTGCGCCTGTCGGATGGCACGGGCCAGAATGTCGGGGCGCAGCACCATGCCGGCGCCCCCGCCGGCGGGGGTGTCATCGACATTGCGGTGCTTGCCTTCGCCAAACACCCGCAAGTCGATCGGCTCAAGCCGCCACAGCCCCTCGTGCAGCGCCTTGCCGGTCAGCGAACCGCCCAAAACCCCCGGAAACATCTCGGGAAACAGGGTGATGACCCGCGCACACCATGCGCCTTTCAGCTGTGGCGTGTCGGTGATCAGGTCACGCGGGCGCGCGCTGACCTCGATGGTCAGGCGACCGTGGGACCGGGACGGTGGGGTATCCTCGCCCATGGCCGTCACAGCAGCCCTTCAGGCGGGTCGGCAATGATTCGGGCTGCGGTCAGGTCAACGGTTGGCACGGCCTCAAGTGTGAAAGGCAGCAGGACGGTTTCGCCGACCCCGGGCCGCTTGATTTCAAGCAGATCGGTGGCACCGTGGTTCAGTACCGCCTGCACCGTTCCGATCAGCGCGCCACCGGTGTCATGCACCGCCAGACCGATCAGATCGGCATGATAATATTCATCGGCCGGCAGGCTGGGCAGCCGGTCGCGCGGGGCATACAGGCGCAACCCGCGCAGGGCGTCG
>JAACVA010000150.1 GCA_009992615.1 Rhodobacterales bacterium | reverse complement strand
GCACACCCACGATCACCCCGAGATCACCCCCACCGATGAACATAACGTGCTGGCCGAACGCCGGGTGCGCCTGGGCCTGCTGTTGGCCGAGCTGGGCCGCAAGAACGAGATCACCGTCACCGATGCCGAGATGACCCAGGCGGTCATCAACCAGGCCCGCCAATATCCGGGGCAGGAGCGGCAGTTCTTCGATTTTGTCCAGCAGAACGCCCAGATGCGCCAGCAGTTGCAGGCGCCGATCTTCGAGGACAAGGTTGTCGACTATGTTTTCTCGCTGGCCAATGTGACGGAAAAACCTGTCACGAAAGACGAATTGCAAGCCGCCGTCGAGGCGTTGGACAGCGAAGACGACGCCTGAACGCGGTGCATTTGGCAGTTTCCAAGGGCCGCCCGGTTTCGGGTGGCCTTTTTTTAGGTGCCGATCAGTGCGATTTTGGTATTATTGCCTTTCCGGACAAGCTGTGGCTAGGCTTGCAAAGTCTTGTTTGGCGTTGCCCCAACCGGAGCTTGTCCTGTTATGTCCCTGGCCTGCGTTCTTGTCACGGATGTCACCGGCAGCACCGCGATTTTTGAACGTATGGAAACCACCCGGGCATTGGCGCGGATCGAGGTTGCGCTGGAACGGATGCGCGACCTGATCGAACTGGCGGGCGGGCATTGCGTGAAATCGAAGGGCGACGACGTGTTGTCGTTTTTTCCCGATCCCGACGCAGCGTTCCATGCGGCCTGGGCGATGATCAACGAACCTTGGCGCGATGGTTTGTCAATTCATGCCGGGGCCTATTTCGGCGAAATACTGAACCATGCCGAGGATATTTTTGGCAATGCAGTGAACACCGCCTCGCGTTTGGCGCAACTGGCCAAGCCGGAGGAAATCCTGTTCGGCGACGCCTGTTTTGACAGACTACGTCCCGCGTACCAGTCACGGTTCCAAGCGATTGGTGCTATCCCGCTGCGCGGCAAAGAGACGGCGACACAGGTCTATTCCTGTGTGGTGACAACCTTTGGCACCCAGACCACGGTGGTGCCCGGGCGCAACAGTGCCCTGTGCGGAATGGCGGTCGTTGACCTGGCACGCGGTGATGTTCACTGGCAACTCGTGCCAGGCAACCGCGTGACCATCGGTCGGGCCCGTGACAGCGACATTCTCATCAACCTGCCCTCGGTGTCGCGCAGCCATGCGGCACTTAGCATCAGCAGCGGCGCATTGGAGTTTACCGACCACAGTTCCGCAGGCAGCCTCGTGCGGGTCGGTGGGCAGGATCTGATCGTGCACCGGCGCACCACATTGCTGAGCGGCGAGGGTGAAATCGTGGTTGGCGCGGCTGTCGTGCGAGAGCAGGACAATGTCGTAAGGTTTCGCACCGGAGTGTTGCGTCGGCGTTAGACACAGTTGACGTGACATATTAAAAAGGCCGCGCAACATATTGCGCGGCCTTTGTTTTCGTTGATCGAAAAGGCTTAGCTGTCGTCGCGGTTGCGCGGCGCGTCCTCGTCGAAATCCTCATTCGCGGCGCCACCGATGTCATCGAACAGCTCTTGAATTTCGAACTCGGCCGCGGCCTCTTCTTCGGCTGCCAATTCCTGAATCGATTTGCCCGACGCCTGAAGCTCGGCCTCTTCGGGCGAGCGGGCGACGTTCAGGCGGATCTTTGCCTCAACCTCGGGGTGCAGGGTAACCAGCACGGTGTGGATGCCCAGATCCTTGATCGGTGCGGTCAGGGCAACCTGTTTTCGATCCAGGGTAAACCCGGCCTCGGTCGCGGCATCGGCAGCGTCACGGGTTGTGACAGACCCGTACAGCGCACCCGAATCCGACGCCGAGCGGATGATGACAAATTGTTGTCCATCCAGCTTGACGGCCATCGCATCGGCCTCTTTCTTGGTCTCGAGATTATGCGCCTCGAGTTGGGCCTTTTGTGCCTCGAACGACGCGATGTTGGCCTTGGAGGCCGACAGCGCCTTTTTCTGCGGCAGCAGATAGTTGCGGGCATAACCCGACTTTACCTCGACGACTTCGCCCATCTGGCCCAGCTTGGCCACACGTTCCAGAAGAATGACTTGCATTGCTAAAGTCCCCTCAGTTCACGGCATAGGGCAGCAGCGCCAGGAAGCGGGCGCGCTTGATGGCCCGGGCCAGTTCGCGCTGCTTCTTGGCCGACACGGCCGTTATGCGGGAGGGCACGATCTTGCCACGCTCGGAGATATAGCGTTGCAGCAGGCGCGTGTCCTTATAGTCGATTGCGGGTGCATTGTCGCCCGAGAAGGGGCAGACCTTGCGGCGGCGGAAAAACGGTTTCGTTGCCATGGTTCGGCGTCCTTTCTGGGTTAACGGCGTTCGCGGCGTTCGCCACCGCGATCAGGGCGGTCACCCCGGTCACCGCGATCAGGGCGGTCACCGCGATCGGGCCGATCGCCACGCTCTTCGCGCTTCTGCATCTGCACGGACGGGCCCTCGGGCAGGACGTCCATCTTGATCGTCAGAACGCGCATGACATCATCATGCAAGCCCATCAGACGCTCCATCTCCTGCACGGCGGTTGCCGGGGCATCCGTGCGCAAATAGGCGTAGTGGCCCTTGCGGTTCTTGTTGATCTTGTAGGCCATCGTCTTGACGCCCCAATATTCCTGATCAACCACCTTGCCGCCGTTGTCGGAAAGGATGGTGCTGAAATGTTCAATCAATCCCTCGGCCTGAGCGGTGCTCAGATCCTGGCGGGAAATGAAGACATGCTCGTAAAGCGGCATGTGATCTCCTGTTCGTGTTCAAGCGCATTTCAAAGACCGGCGGTGGCCCTTCCGATGCCGGCCACGAGAGGCTGCGCAGTTTTGGTGATCGCGCGGAAGGTTCGGTGGGTATAGGCGGGGGCGCGCCGGGTTGCAAGCACACAGGGCGGGTGGCCCCGAATTGGGCCGCACCATGCCGCATTTGCGCCGCTTTCAACGTCTAACCATTTGTTAACCTGACCTTGGTAGTGACAGATATGACCTATTCCATGCCCGATTCCCCTGCCAATTCACCTGCGATGTTGCGCGCAAAACTGTCGATGTTCGATGTATACAGTGGATATGTCGTGACCCAGGGACATAATGCGCTGCAACAAGTTGTGATGTGGGAACGGGTGATGCGCGCCATTGGCACGGTGGCCATCGTCGCGGTCGCCGCGCTGTGGTTGGCGCCCGATGCGGCGACCGGACCCCAGGTGTTGCCCTTGAAATTTGTGCTGAGCGCGGTTCTGGCCGGCATGGCGGCTCTGTTGTTCTGGTCGGCACGGACCCGGCCACAGTATGAAACCCAGGTCGATCTCATTCGCTGCGAGGTGCGCCAGGTGATGCGCGCCGCCAGCGGGATCGAGCGGTTGATGATGCGTATTCCTTTCGATGTGGTAGGCGGTGTCAATGTCAGGGAAAACCGCGCCATGCCTGCGGTCGGCTTGCTGTTCATTGTTGTCGAGGGTGTGGATACGCCTGTACTTCTTGGGGTGGGTGAGGTGGCTGACCTGGCTGTGGTGCGCAACAGATTGTGTAGCGATCTGGAAAAGGCGCGGTCCTTGCCACAGACGTCGCGCCCCGTGGCGGCCGTCGGGCGGCGCGCGACGGGAATGCAGGCAGCCTAACAAAACGCGCAGCGACTTTTGCCGTCTTGGTGCGCAATCGAACACCGCCTGTTTGACGGCGACGAATTGATCAACGGCACAACTTCGGGGCATTTGCATCGCACAAACGTTCCTCAGTCACGGAGTATCAGGTGATGAAATCTTTCGCTCTCGCGGGCCTTTTGGCCGCAACAGCATTTGCCAACGGATCCGTTGCGTTGGCCGAAGCGCAGAAATATGCGTTGGACCCCAGCCACAGCCAGATCGTGTTCAGCTATGACCACGCAGGTTTTTCCCGCACCACAGGTGTTTTCAGCGGCTTTGATGGTGAGATCCAGTTCGATCAGCAAGACCCTGCCGCATCGTCTGTTTTGGTCAGCTTTCCGGTCGACACGATGTTCACCGGGTGGGAGGCGCGGGCCGCGCATTTCTTGCAATCGGGCGATTTCTTCAATTTGGCCGAACACCCGACCATCACCTTTGAATCCACCGATATCGACGTGACGGGCGACACGACCGCGCTGATCACCGGCAACCTGACGATGAATGGTGTGACCCGGCCCGTGGTTCTCGACTCGGCCATGGTCAAGGCTGGCGAATATCCGTTTCCGCCGTTTCAGGGCAAGGCGGCCGCTGGCTTTGTCGCCAGCACGACTGTTCTGCGCAGCGACTTCAACCTCGGCCTGTTTGCACCCTTTGTCAGTGATGCGGTGAAAATTGACCTGTCGATCGAGGCGATGGCCGCCGACTGAGCGGGCTGCACACCACCAATCACGGCGGCCGCCGGACAATCCGGCGGCCGCTTTTGCGACTGGTTCAGCGCGGGCTGCGAGTTGCGGTAAGAGTGATTTCAACGACGACCGCGAACCCAAGCGTGCCCTCGTCGGCCTGCCCGGCGCCAATGGCGAAATCCCTGCGGTCCAGCGTCGTCTTGCCCCGCATCCGTGCGGTGTCGCCGTCAACGATCAGCGTGAAGGGCAGGATCACCGGAACCTGCGCGCCTTTCAGCGTCAGTGTGCCGTCGGCGACATATCCTGAGTCGGCGGTCAAGATATCGGCATTGAACCGTGCGGCAGGAAATTGCGCGGCGTCGAAATAATCGGCGGAGAGTGCTTGTTCGGTGACCGATCCAAGGGTCAGTGACGCGATTACGATATCGACCGTGACGGTGCCGTGGCGTCCATCGGTGCCGGTTTCGGAAAAGACGATTTCTGGTACCCATTGTGCGAACTGTCCTGTCACCTCGGTGCCGAACTGGCGCAGGGTGATGGCCAGGCTGCCCTGTTCCACCTGCCAGTTACCGGCACCACTGGTGATGGCAGAGGCGGGCACGACAGGTTGGGTGGCGGGCGCCAAGGCGACAGACAGGGCGAGCCCGGCGGCAAACAGGCCAGTCGCGAAGGCAGCGGGCCACATGTGGGCCTTTGCGACGGCGCTGCCATTGACATCCGGCGTGCCCGGCAACATCCGCGCGAGGGTGGCATCCTTGTCGATCAGGGCATGTTTCAGTGCCCCGGCGACGTGCAGCAGGACTGCGGCGATCAACACTTTGGTAAACACCCAGTGCACCGCAGCGAACAGGGCGGCGAGCGGCTCGGAGGCGGTCAGAAACGGCAGACCCTGCCCGAGCGGCCAAAGGATTGGCGCAAAGCCGGCGGTCGCGGCGTGGTGCAGCCAGCCCGACAAGGGCACCACGACCATCGCGCCGTACAGAGCCCAGTGCACCGTCGCCGCCAGCAGGGTTTCAAGACGCCGTTCGGCGTGCAGCGGGGCAGGACGCGGTTGTGACATAGCCCACAGGATGCGCAGCAGCGCCACGGCAAAAGCGGCAATGCCCACTGTCTTGTGCAGGCTGAACAACTGGGCCTTGGCGGCCAGTTGTTCGCCCGTGTCATAGGGCAAGCGGTTGGCAATGACCCCCAGCGGGATTGCGGCAAGAATCAGAAGAGCGGTCAGCCAGTGAAAAAGCTTTGTCACGGCACCATAATGCAGGATCGTATTGGCGAGGGGCATGAGGAGACTTTCTTCCAGTGTGTTTGCCGTGAGGCTATGTGCGGTAGCGGTCGGCGGCAATCGGCATCGGCGCGGCGGCGCTGTGCGGCGGCGCACCGGGTTTGGTTGCGCCTTGCCTTTAGCCGGGTTAACGAAGGTCGGGGCTTTTGGGACTGATGAGGGAGACGCGCGCGATGAGCCATGCATTTGTTTTTCCGGGCCAGGGGGCCCAGACCGTAGGTATGGGGCGCGCTCTGGCGCAGGCCTATCCTGCGGCGCGTGCGGTGTTCGACGAGGTGGATGATGCGCTTGGGGAAAAGCTGTCGGCGCTGATCTGGGACGGCACGGCCGGCGATCTGACCCTGACAGCCAATGCCCAGCCGGCGCTGATGGCCACCTCGATGGCCGCCATGCGCGCACTTGAAGCGGAAGGGATCGCGGTGGAAAGCGCGACTTTTGTGGCGGGGCATTCGCTGGGCGAATATTCGGCGCTGGCGGCAGCGCGGGCCATGTCGGTGGCCGATACGGCGCGGCTGTTGCGGCTGCGCGGGCAGGCGATGCAGGCGGCGGTGCAGGTGGGCCAGGGCGCGATGGCCGCTATTCTGGGGCTGGATCTGGCGGCGGTGACGCAATTGGCGGCGGATGCGGCTGAAGGACAGGTGTGCGAGGCCGCAAACGACAACGACCCCGCGCAGGTGGTGATTTCGGGCGACGCGGCGGCGGTGCAGCGGGCGGTGGACATGGCCAAGGGACGGGGCGCCAAGCGGGCCTTGTTGTTGCCGGTTTCGGCGCCGTTCCATTGTGCGTTGATGGCTCCGGCGGCGCAGATGATGCAGGCCGCGTTGGCCGATGTGCAGATCACGGCGCCGGTGGTGCCGGTGGTCAGCAACGTCACGGCAGCACCGGTCAGCGATCCGGCAGAAATTCGCCTGTTGCTGGTCCA